>JAHJUC010000739.1 GCA_018829385.1 Alphaproteobacteria bacterium | reverse complement strand
GCCGGCTGAAACCCTCCGGAAATCGCCGCGCGCGCATGAGACCCCCACTCGGGCTACGCCCTCGCGGCAGCCTCATGCGCGCACAAAGAGTGGCCGATTTTTGCGCCGCCGCCTGGCCGGGTTTTACTCCGCCGTTGACAGATCTCCTCGCGAAGCCGGATGAGGAGTTCGAGGCGCTCAAGGTGATCGGGCCCCTCGCAATGGCCGAGTGGCAGGCCATGAACGATCTTGAACCACGGCGTTGGCAGCGCCGCGTAGTGGCCGTTGGATAATCCCTCCATTGCCAGCGCAAGCGCCGCCTTGTCCTGCGCGAAAGCCTTGGCATTGCCCCGCCAGACCGATCGCGAGAACTGATCGAGCACAATGATGAGCGCGAGCCTGCCTTTGGGTTCGGCGGCCCAGGGATCGAGATTTCCCGCGGCTCCTTCGCCAGTGAGTTGCGAAAAGCGGGCCGTGATTCCGCCGTCTGCGCGGCCACGCATTCGCCAGAACCAGTGATCTCTATGGGTGTCCGCATCTACCTCAAATGAGTGACCCTCCGGAAACCAGAATTCTAGCACTTCTCGCCATACCTGATCGTCGGTTCTCTGGTTCATCGCTGCACCCCCATGAAGTACATCTGTATCTGCTCAGGACAGTAATGAGGTAGTCCGCTGTCGCGCAGACGCGTAAAGCCCCTGCGCGAGGACGCAGGAGCTTCTGGTGATGGAATAGGCAGTCACGTGCTGGCGCTGGCTGCGGGGGCGACGGCGGTCTGCCCCCGCCCTCCGCGCGCGTCAATGGCCGGTTTGTTTGCTCCGGGCACCCGCAGGAGCCGCATGCCGTTCGCGATGACGATCAGCACCGAGAGTTGGTGGACCAGCATGCCGCCTGCCATGTGGACATGGCCGCTGAAGACCCCGGCGAGCAGCCCCGCCACAGTCAGCAGCGCGATGACCAGGTTCTGGCGCATGTTGCCCAGCGTTGCGCGCGAGATCGCCATCGCCTCCGGGATCTTGCCGAGATCGTCCTTGAGCAGGGCGATGTCGGCGGTCTCGATGGCAACATCGCTGCCGGCCGCGCCCATGGCGATCGAGGTATCCGCGGCAGCGAGCGCCGGCGCATCGTTGATGCCGTCGCCGACCATGGCGACATGTGCGCCATCGGCCTTCATCTGCCGGATCAGATCCAGCTTGTCCTCCGGCATCAGGCCGGCATGGACCTCGTCGATGCCGACCTCGCGCGCGATGGCTTGCGCCGCACCCTGCTGGTCGCCAGTCAACATGACCACGCGGCCGATGCCGATATTGCGCAGGCGGGCGATGGCTTCCTTTGCACCGTCGCGCGCCATGTCGGACATGCCCAGCAAGCCGATCAGCTTTCCGTCCGCCGCCACCAGGATCGGCGTCTGCCCGGCCGTGAGCAGCCGGTCCAGACCGGCCTCCCCGTCCGTACCCAGCGGAATGCCGAGCTTGTCCATCAGGCGGCGGTTGCCTGCGGCGACATCGCGCCCATCGATGCGGGCGCTGATACCCATGCCGGCGTGTTCATCCAGCGTCTCGGGCGTGGGCAGCGCCCCCTGCTTGCGGCCAGCCTCGACGATAGGGCGGCCCAGCGGGTGGTCCGATCCGGCCTCGGCTGTCGCTGCCAGGCGCAGCAGTTCGTCCTCGGTCGTGCCATTCAGCGCGATCATCGTGGCCAGACGGGGCTTGCCTTCGGTTAGCGTGCCGGTCTTGTCGAGCGCCAGCGTGTCGATCCGCCCCGCGCTCTCCAGATGCTGGCCGCCCTTGATCAGGATGCCGCTGCGCGCGGCACGGCCGATACCGGCGACGATCGACACGGGTGTCGAGATCACCAGCGCGCCGGGGCAGCCGACGACCAGCAAGGTCAGCGCCAGCCTGATGTCCTGGGTGAAAGCGAATGCGAGAACCGCCAGCCCGATGATCGAGGGCGTATACCAGTGCGCGAAACGCTCGATCATGCGCTGGCTCGGCGCTTTTTCCTCCTGCGCTTCCTCGACGCGCTGGATGATGCGCGCAAGCGTGGTGTCGGCGCCGACATTGGTGGCGCGGATGCGCAGGAGGCCGTTTTCGGCGATGGTTCCGGCATGGACGCGCGACCCGGGCGCCTTCTCCGCGGGCATCGGCTCGCCGGTGATGGCAGCCTCGCTGACCGCGGCAGTGCCCTCGGTCACCTCACCATCGACCGGGATACGCTGACCGGCTTTCACCAGCACGATTTCCTCCGGCTGCACGGCGTAAGCCGGAATCTCGACCGGTTCGTTGTCCCGCAGGACGACCGCTGTCGCAGGCGCCGCGTCCAGCAGCGCCTTCAGCGCGCCGCGGGTCTGGCCCATGGTCCGCATTTCCAGCCATGCGCCCAGCATGAAGAGGAAGGTGACCGCGGCCGACTCCCAGACTTCGCCGATCACCAGCGCGCCCACGGCGGCAACCGTCACCAACAGCTCGATGCTCAGGTGCTTGACCTTCAACGCCCGCCAGGCACGCACCGCGATGTCCGAGCCTGCGAGCAGGGCGGCAGCCACCATCAGCACCCACCAGAGGTCGATCATTCCGAAGCCGTAACGCGCGATCAGGCCGATCACGATGAGGCTTCCGCTGCTGATGGTAAGCCAGAAACGTCGTCGTGCAGGATGTGTGATGGCGCTGCTGATATTCGCAACAAGACTGCTCATCTCATCCCTCCTTTCATTCATTTTGCAAAGCCGATCCGCCGCGCCGGACTGCGGCGCGGCGGAATTGGGATGGAGGTCAGAAGGCCGAAGGCCGCGCTTCGTAGCCGGTGCCGCGGATCGCTTCGACCAGCGCATCGACGCTCGACCGAGCCGGGTCGTGCTCGACTTCGATCTTGCCGGTGTTGAAGCGGACTGCGGCCTTCGTGACCCCCGGCAGGGCGCTCAGCGCCTTTTCGATCTTCGGCACGCAGGACGGGCAGGAAAGCTCGTCGCTGCGGAGGATGGTTTTCGTGATGGTGTTCTGGGACATGATGTTCTCCTTTTCTTGGTCGGGCTCTGACTGAGCCCTGCCTCTACCGAGGATGTATGCTGTTCTTCTGTGCACTGCGATTAGCGAAACCCGAAAGCTTGTCTTGCGGGAATGCAAGAAAGGTCGTCTCCAGCGGGCAAAGCGCCACTGACGCCTAACGGCGGAGCGCCGTCGCGCTCCGCCGCCACATGCCTCACATCGCCAGTACTCGGGCTGGGGTCAGTGCCCGGCGAGTGTCTCGCGATGCTGATGGCTTGCCCCAGCATCGACCAGGTGGTCTGCCTGCTCGGCGAAGTGCGTGAACTGCACGTAGGCCTCCACGTATTCGCGGCCCTGCTCGACCGAGTCCTCCGCCGTCTGGCGCAGCTCGTAGGCTACTGCAAAGCGCTCCTCGACGCCGTGCTGGAGGGCCGATGCCAGTTCTTCCGCCAGAGGCTCCACGTTGCCGTCCTCCAGAGCCTGGTCGGCGGCTGCGATCGCCGGCGCGACGCTGCCCGCCGGCTTGAGCCCGGTGAAGCCCTCGCCCTCGCTCGCGCGATGGACCCGGATCAGGGTCTCAAAGAAATACCGGTCGGCGACCGCTCTGGCGGCATCGGTTTCCTCTCGAACCGCCAGAGTCATGTCGAAAGCGCTTTGGATCTCGTCTTCGTCGTCCGGGGTGACCCACTTGAGAACCGGGGTCACGTCCTGCGCATCGAGGGCGCGCTGCGCGTCCGCGACGACCGGGCCGTCCATGCTGTCGCAGTGCGCGAAAGCGGGACTGGCGAGAAGGCCGAGGGCTGCGGTTGCCATGAGTAGTCTGCGCATTGGGATGCTCCTTCGCTTGTCGATCTGCGGCGCGGCTTGGTTCGAGCCCGCCTCGACGAAGAAGGTATGCTGTGCGAGAGTGCAGCGGGATTGGAGATCTATGAAAGGTGCGCTTGCATGGATGCAAAGGCAGAGAATTGGGACGACCTGCGCATCTTCCTGGCAGTGGCGCGCGCCGGCTCTCTTTCGGGTGCGGCACGGACGCTCGGCGTGAACCATTCCACGGTTTTTCGCCGCATCGGTGCCTTCGAGGCCGCACTCGGTGTCCGCCTCTTCGAGCGACAGCCAGGAGGTTATCTGCTCACCCCCGCCGGAGAGGAACTGCGTGACGGCGCCCTGCGCGTCGAGGAGGAGATCGCAAGCCTGAGCCGCAAGGTGACCGGGCAGGATCTGCGGCTCAGCGGGACCGTGCGGGTCACGACCATCGACATACTGGCATTCGGACTGCTGCCGCGGCACCTCGCCGGGTTCCGGGATGCGTATCCCGGCATCGAAGTCGAGCTCGTCGTCGGCAATGTCACCCTGAACCTCAGCCGGCGTGAGGCTGACGTCGCGCTGCGCGTCGGCAATGCGCCAGCCGAAACCCTGGTCGGGCGCCGGGTCGGACGGCTCGCCTTTGCCGTTTACGCCAGCGCCAACTACCGTGCTCGGCGGCCGGAGTCTGACCTCTCGCTCCACGACTGGATCGGCTTCGATTCCGAGCACGAGGCGCTTGTCCGCCGCGTCGCCCGCTTCCTCCCGGAGGCAAGACCAATGCTCCGCACCAACTCAGTGGCTGCCGCTCTCTCGGCCGCTAAGGCGGGCATGGGGCTAGCGCCGCTGCCCTGCGGCCTTGCCGATATCGAACCTGACCTCGTCAGGATCGCGCCTCTGCCTGCCGATTTCACCCTGGATCTCTGGCTGCTGACCCATGAGGATCTACGCCAGACCGCGCGCATCCGGGCCTTTCTGGATTTCCTGGCCGATGCATTGGCGAAGGAAGCGCCCTTGCTGGAGGGCCTGAGCCGCGAGGAAAATTCGCCGTCGATGGTTAACGAGCGCGCCCAAGCAGCCGTGAGATGACATGGGAAAGGCATTTCAGATCGACCGTTCAATCCTTCTGACGACTCTTACGATTGTCGGGATGCTGTTGATCATTTTCGCGCTATGGCCACTTCAGGGTGCCCAAGATGCCGCGGCGCGCGGGTTGAAACAACGACTCTAACTCGTTTTCGGCCTGAAAAGGCAGACGGCAGTCCGGCGTCGACCCTTCGTCCAGCTTGACGTGATGGCGCGGACAAGGGAGAACTGCCGTGCGCGGTCTTCGTAGCTGCCGTCGCGGTCGTTAGCCGTCTATGCCGTGATGCGAGATCAGGTGTGAAGCTGCTGATGGTCCGCCAACTGTCACGTCCTGCGTATTGCGTCTCGCGCGAAGGTGTCCGGAGCTTCTGTCGGTAACCTGAGGGAAGCCTGAAAACCGGAAGATGCACCGGAGCGCGGCGATTTCAGAATGAGCGAGCTTCCAAGCCGGTTTGCGATGGCCGCGACGATGGCAAGGCCGAGCCCGCTGCCGTCGGTGCTTGCATTTGCCCGCTCGAAACGTGTCGTCAGTCGGTCAAGCTCCGTGCGCGGCACGACCGGACCGTCGTTCGAGACGACAAGGTCGCCATCGGCGGTCAGGGTCACCTCGACCGCCTGGTTCTCCGCCCCGTGACGGAGGGCATTTTCCACAAGGTTTCGGCACAGGATGGCGAAGGCGTCGGGGTCGATGTCCGACATGACCGCCGTGTCCGGCAGGTTAAGGTCGATGCGCCCAGGCGCGCCCGCGCGTCCGAGATCGTCCACGACGATGCGCGCGACGACTCTCAGGTCCCCGCTTCGGTCGATCCGCAGTCGCCCGCCTTCCGCCCGCGCAAGCTGCATGAGGCGTTCCGAGAGGCGGGTCAGACGCTTGAGCGTCGACTCGATCTCTGCGGCGCGCGCTTCTGCGGAACGGTCGGTCGTCTCCGAGCGGAGCCGCTGCGCCTGCGCAATGGCGCCCGCGAGCGGTGTCCTGAGCTCGTGCGCGGCGTTGGCGGCGAAACTGCGCTCGGCCTCGAACGCCTCGCGCAAGCGGGCCAGAAGGCCGTTGAGCGTCTTGGCCAGTGGACCAATCTCCGTCGGAAGATCGTTGGCAGGAACCTCCGACAGGTCGCGGGCGCCGCGCGCCTCCAGCCGAGCACGGAACCGACGCAGCGGATCGAGGCTGAAGCGAACGGCAAGAATGATCGCCACCAGCGCGATCGGCAGCACAATGAGCAGCGGCAGGCCGAGGCCCATCTGGATCTCACGCGCGACCGACGCGCGATGGGCCAGCGGTTCGGCCACGGTGATCCGGATCGTGTCCTGAAGCGCTGCATCGCTGTAGAACCGGTGGGTGGCGGTCTGACGGAACCCGGGTCCGTTCCAGGGCGGGAATACCGCCGCGTCGGCCGCGTGGGATTGCAGCAGAATGCGCCCCTCGGCATCCCGCACAAGATAAGTGAAGAACTCGTCATGCTCCCGGATCGGCGCGAGCCGCTGCGTGGTACCCTGATCTTCGCGGCCCACGATATCGGTCACCGCCAGCGGGAGAATGCGTTCCGCTGTCTCCTGCAGGGCGCTGTCAAAGACCTCGTCCAGCTCGCCCCGGACGATCACGGCCGTCACCGTCGCAGCGAGCAGCCACAGCACCGTCAGCGCCAGGCCGAGCGACAGGCCGAGTCGGCCCTGAAGGCTCGCGGGCCATCTCATGGACGGCCCAGCCTGTAGCCCATGCCGCGCTCGGTCTCGATGACCGACGTCCCCAGCTTCTTGCGCAGGCGGCTCACATGAACCTCGATGGTGTTGCTCTCCACCTCCGCGTCGAAGGCGTAGAGCTTTTCCTCCAGCTGCGCCTTGGACAGAAGCTGACCGGGGCGCGCGAGAAAGGCTTCGAACAGCGCCCATTCCCTTGCGGTCAGTTGCACCGCCTTGCCGTCGCGATGGACGCTGCGGGCGGAGAGATCGATGTCCAGCGGCCCGTGTGTGACGATGGGGTTCGGGTTGCCGCTGTAGCGTCGAGCGACAGACCCGATCCGCGCGGACAACTCAGCGAGATCGAAGGGCTTCACGAGATAGTCGTCGGCGCCCGCGTTCAGCCCCTCGATCCGGTCCGACACCTGGTCGAGCGCAGTCAGGATGATGACCGGCGTTACGTCTCCGCGCGCGCGCAGGCTCTTCAGGAAGCCGATCCCGCGACCGTCCGGCAGCATGAGGTCGAGCAGGATCAGGTCATAGGCCGTGGTTTTCACAGCGTCGCCGGCCGCATCTAGGCGCATCACCCAATCGACCGACTGCCCATCGGCCGCGATCTGGTCGCGCACCGCAGCCCCCAGCACCGTGTCGTCCTCAATCAGTAGGATGCGCATGCTCGTCCCCGTCCTCTTGCGATGACCCTCCATGATCCGTCTGGCTGACACGAAGCTGAAGCGGCGGGGTACGTCCCTTCAGGCTACCGTCAGCTTCGCCGCGCATGAATTGCGTCACGATGGCCGTAGCGAGGAGTTTGGCCCATGAAGAAGACATTGACAATTCTCGGCTTTCTCGCGGTCCTTCCGGCCGGTGTCGCGCTGGCTGACGACGACTGCTTCGTGCCGATGGCCGACTGGCAGCCGCGCGACGCCGTCGCCCGTCTGGCCGAGGAGAACGGCTGGACGGTGCGCCGGATCAAGATCGACGACGGCTGCTACGAGATTGACGGCCGGGACGCCGGGGGGCGCCCGATCGAGGTGACCGTTCATCCGGCGACGCTGCAGGTGATCGAGTTCGAATACGAGGACGACGAGGGCGATCGGCGCGACCGGGACCGAGAGGGAGGCGACGATGACTGATGCAGTGCATCGCGCCAGTGATGTCCCGGCGCCCGGCTTTCCGACACTGCCCATGATGGGCCCGTTGCTCGTGGCGTTGCCATGCCTGCTGGCCGCACTGCTCGGGTTCAACAGCTATTCGCCCTATGGCGCGGATGCCGCGCTCGGCATTGCCGTTGGGGCCGCGGCGGTCGTCGCAATGGCGCAGACCCTGATCCTCGCCGCACGGCCGCCTCTGGTGGAGCCATTGTTCGGCGGACTCGACCGCATGTACCGGGTCCACAAATGGCTGGGCATCTCCGCGATGGTTCTGATGATTTTGCATCAGCAGATCGAGCCGGACTTCGAGCGGACAGTTCGTGAAACCGGCCTTGGTGAACTGGGTGAGGAGGCGGGCGAGTTCGCCTTCAACGCGCTTCTCGCGCTGATTGCTGTCAGCTGGTTCCGGCGGTTGCCCTTCATCGGGCTGGAAATCCCCTATCAGATCTGGCGGTTCAGCCATCGTTTCATGGGCGCCCTGTTTGCCATGGTGGTCTTTCACCAGTTCTTCGTCGACATGCCGACGGGGGTAGATCCATCGCTCTCGATGCTTCTGAACACATTCGGCATCGCCGGAGTGATCGCGTGGATCTATACCGAATTGATCGCCCCACGCCTGCGGCGTCGGGCGTTCACCATCACAGAGATCAGCCAGACCGGGGACACCACCACGGTGACCCTCCGCCCCGAGGGGCGGGCCATGCGGTGGCGGCCGGGGCAATTCGCCTTCGTCCGTGCGCCGGAGGCGGGGCTGTCCGAGCCTCATCCTTTCACGATCGCCAGTGCCCCGCGTCCTGACGGCACATTGGCGTTTTCGGTCCGGGCCCTCGGCGGCTGGACACGGGATCTGCCTCGGGCGCTCCGCGCCGGGACGCGCGTGCAGATCGAGGGCCCCTATGGACGGTTCGACTTCCGCAAGGGTGGTGCGCGCCAGATCTGGCTCGCCGGCGGTATCGGCATCACACCCTTCCTCGCCTGGGCGGAAAGCCTGACCGAGGCGGAGAGGCGCGACATTCACCTCGTCCATTGTGTCCGAACGCAAGAGGACGCGATCGGGGTAGAGACGCTGCGCGCTGCGGTCGCCCGCAACCCGAGGTTCAGTTTCGAGGTGGTCGTCACGACGCGCGATGGCCGGCTCACGGCCGAGCGCCTGATCGGCGCGGCGCCGTTCGCGGTCAAGGATGCCGATCTGTGGTTCTGCGGCCCGACCGGCCTGAAGGACGGGATCCTCAAGGGCCTGAAGGCACAGGGCCAGATGCCGCGGCGGGTCCGCTTCGAGCAGTTCGAATTCGTCTGAGTAAGGGCCTGTCACATCGCCACGCCAGCCGTGTGGCTCTCGCCTGCGCCTTTTGGCCCCGCTCTCACCGGCGGGGCCTTTTCTTCCTGACGGCAACCTGAAGCGGGAATCGCTGCGCCGTCAGCAAGCCCTCAGGTCGGTTCTCCAGATTGGTCTCAGCAGACTAAAGGAGACCCTGCCATGAAGAAGACCCTGACACTTCTGGTCGCGACCACGGCGCTGACCGCTGCGATCGGCGTCCCCGCCTGGAGCGCGATGCAATCCCCGCCCGACGTCATTCGGCCCGTCGCCGCTCTCTTCGATGACGCCCCGCAAGCGATGCCGCTCGTTCTTGCAAGCGACGATGACGACGACGATGACGACCGCTGGCGGGGCGGTTCGCGTCGCGGCCACGACGACGACGACGACGATGACGACGATGATGACTGCGACGACGATGATGACGACGACGATTGCCGCGGTGGCGCTCGCAATCCCGCGCCCGCCGGCACGGTCGCCCCTCCGCAGAACGGCCTCTTCGGCAACGGTGCGCCGCCGCAGGTTCAGGTGAACTGAACCGCTCCGAAGCCCCTCTCCGAACAAGGATCCATACGATGAAATCGCTTCTAGCAACGCTCGCGCTCACCACCGCGCTGACGCTTCCCGGCCTCGCCATGGCGCGGCCTGTGACGCTCACCACGACCCTCAATAATTACGGCGGCGACGGGGCCTATCTCGCGCTCTACGTCACCGACGCCTCGGGCGCCTATGTCGGCAGCTTGTGGATGGCCGGCGGCAAATCCAAGTATTACGAGCACCTGAGCGACTGGTACCGCGCCACCGGCGGCGACACCGCGCAGGTCAACGGCATCACCGGCGCCAGCGTCGGCGCGGGCCGCACGCTCGAGATCACGCTCGACCTCGCCGACGCGCTCTTCGACGCGGGCTACACGCTCCACATCGACGCGGCCGTCGAGGACATGCGCGACAGCCCGAACGAGGTGGCCGTACCGCTCACGACCGATGGCGCGGGCACGCCGGTGAGCGGCCGCCGTTACATCGCCAGCTTCGCCTACGACATGTGAGGATCGGGGCCATGATCCGTGCACTCCATCGCTGGCCGGGTCTTCTGGCCCTCGCGCTCGTCACGATCCTCGCGCTGAGTGGCGCGGCACTGTCGGTCTTCCCGGCGGCCGAACGGCTTGCCGCCCCGCAGCCGGAGACCGGGCTCACGGTCGCCGCCCTCGCGGACCGCATCCAGACGGTCTATCCGGGCGTCGAGCAGATCCGCCGATCACCCTCGGGCCGGATCACTGCCTACTGGTTCGATCAGGGCGCGCCGGGTGCCGCCGTGATCGACCCGGCGACGGGTGAGGGCGTGGCCTCGGCCGACCCGAACCAGGCCGAACGCTGGCTCACCAACCTTCACCGCTCGCTGTTCCTCGGGGACGGCGGCCGCATCGCCATGGCCGCAGGGGCTGCCGCGATGCTGGTCCTCTCGCTCTCCGGCGCCGCGCTGGTCGTTCGGCGGGCGGGCGGCTGGCGGCACTGGTTCGCGCGCTTGCGTGGTCCGCTCGCGGGCAGGCTGCACGTCGAGATCGCCCGGATCGCCGTCGTCGGCCTCGTTCTGTCCTCCACGACCGCCCTCTGGATGACGGCGTCTACCTTCGATCTCCTGCCGGATGGAGGCGTCATAGCGGTCGCCCCGACCGAAGTCAGTGGAGAGACGGGGTTCGCGCTGGACGAGATGCCCACGCTTCGGCAGACGCCCGTCGCCGAACTGCGCGAGCTGAGCTTCCCCTATCCCGGCGACGCGACGGACGTGTTCACGCTCAAGACGGACCGGGGAACCGGATACCTCGATCAGGGCGACGGGACCCTCCTGGCCTGGGCCGACCTGACGGGATGGGAGCGCCTGTCGGAGACCATCTACATGCTGCACACCGGACAGGGTGCGGCGACGCTTGGCCTCGTGCTCGGGCTCATGGCGCTCGGCGTACCCTCAATGGGCGCGACCGGCGTCCTGGTCTGGCTCGCCGGGCGACGCGGTCGGCCGCGCATCCGGGGCAACCAGTCCGCGGGGCGCGCCGAGACGGTCCTGCTTGTCGGGAGCGAGAGTGGCAGCACCTGGGGCTTTGCCGCGACGCTGCACGCCGCGCTGACGCAAGCCGGGCAGAGTGTCCATGTCGGCCCCATGTCGGGCTTCGCCCCGGACCGCTACACCAACGCCCAGCGGATCATCCTGCTCGCCGCGACCTATGGCGACGGGGCGGCGCCGGCCTCGGCGAAGGGCTTCCTCGAGCGGTTGAACGCCCTCGACGGGGCGCCGGATATTCCCATGGCTGTGCTTGGTTTCGGAGATCGGAGTTTTCCGGCCTATTGCGCCTTTGCCAAGGACGTTGCGGCAGCAGCGCAAGCGAAGGGCTGGCCGGAGCTTCTGCCGCTCGACACCATCGACCGCCAGTCTCCGCAGGATTTCGCCCGCTGGGGTCGTGCGCTTGGAGACGTGCTCGGCATTGCGCTGGGATTGTCGCACCAGCCCGTCCTGTCCACCACCGAGACGCTGACCCTTGTCTCGCGCCGCGACTACGGCGCCGAGGTGCAGGCCCCGACGGCGATCCTCCGCTTCGCGCTTCCCCGCGTCTCGCTCTGGCAACGGCTGCTCGGGGGCGGGTTCGCACGGTTCCAAGCGGGAGACCTGATCGGCATTCTGCCCGGAGGCGGGTCCGTCCCGCGGCTTTATTCGCTCGCCTCCGGGCGCCGCGACGGCTTCATCGAAATCGTGGTCAAGAAGCACCCCGGCGGCCTTTGCTCAGGCCAGCTCACGGCGCTCGAGCCGGGCGAGACGGTGGCCGCCTTCCTCCGCCCCAACCCCGGTTTCCGTCCGGGCCGGAGCCGTGGGCCGCTGATCCTGATCGGCGCAGGAACCGGCGTCGGGCCGCTCGCGGGCATTGTCCGCGGCAACGCACGCCGCAGGCCCGTCCACCTGTTCTTCGGCATGCGCCATCCCGACAGCGACTTCTTCTACGGCGAGGAGCTGGCGACATGGCAGGACGAGGGGCGTCTGAGCCGCCTTGTCACGTCCGTTTCACGCGGGGCGCGTCCCCACTACGTGCAGGACGCGCTGCGCGGCGAGGCCACTCAAGTCGCAGACCTCATCCGCAACGGCGCGCGCGTGATGGTGTGCGGCGGGCGCGACATGGCGGCCGGCGTGGCCGATGCGCTGGCCGAGATCCTCGCACCGACCGGGCTGACGCCCGCGGTCCTGAAGGCGGAGGGACGGTATGTCGAAGATGTCTACTGAGAGCGCGCGGATCGCCTTGAACGGGCGGACCATGGGCACGCGCTGGTCGGCGCTGTTCTTCGCAGGGCCCGGTCTCGACACGGCGCCGATCCGCACGGTGCTGCAGGCGGCCGTGGACGAAGTGGACGGACAGATGTCGACCTGGAAGCCCGACAGCGGCCTGATGCGGCTCAACGCGGCGCCGGTGGGCGAATGGATCGCGCTTCCCGCGCGGCTCGCCGAGGTGCTGCGCCTCGGCCTAAAGATCGGGCGCATATCCGGCGGCGCCTTCGACATCGGCATGGGTGACGCGGTGACGGCCTGGGGTTTCGGGCCGAAGACGGCCGCGCCCGAGGGCATCCGCGCCGCGATGAAAACCCCGCGCCGCCCGGCGGATCAGGCTCTGGAGTTCGAAGGCGACCGCATCTGCAAGGTCGCTCCCATAGCGCTGGATCTGAACGGCATAGCCAAGGGCTACGGCGTGGACCGTCTGGCCGAAACCCTGCGCGATTACGGGATCGCCGACGCCCTCGTCGGGATCGATGGCGAGATGTGTGCCATGGGTTTCCGGCCGGATGGCGAGGCCTGGAGCATTGCGGTCGAGGCGCCGGACGCGGAACGCCGGACGCCGCATTCGATCCTCGCGCTGCAGGATGCCTCCGTCGCCACCTCCGGCGATTATCGCCACTGGGTCGAGGTTCAAGGACGACGCCTGTCGCACACAATGGACCCGAGGCGCGGTGCGCCGCTGATCGCATCGCCGGCCTCCGTCACTGTCGTTGCCCGCAGCTGTGCCGAGGCCGATGCCTGGGCGACGGCGCTCATGGTGCTCGGTCTCGGCAAAGGGGCCGAACTCGCAAGAAAAGAAGGGCTCGACGCCCTGTTCCTCTTGCGCGAAGATTGCGGGAGCGTGAGGGGCGTGGGAGTCGGACGACTTTTTTCCGAAGAGCCAGCGGCGATTACCCCTGCAGAGGGGAGATAGGCCGCATGGAGACGACACGGACTGACCGCTTCAAGACCGCTATCCTGCTCATTGCCGCGACCGGCCTGATTGCGGGACTTGCGTTCTACTTTTCCGGCCGACCCAACGCTGCGAACCTGATCTGGATCGCCGGCGTCGTTCCCGCGCTCGCCGCGCTCGTGGTCGAGATCCTGCGCAGCCTGCGCGACGGCGAGGTGGGCCTCGATATCGTCGCGGCGCTGTCGATGTCGGCGGCGCTCGTCTTCGGCGAGACCCTCGCCGCGGCGGTCGTCGCGGTCATGTACTCAGGCGGCACCTTCCTCGAAGCCTTCGCCGAAGGCCGCGCCCGGCGCGAGATGCATGACCTTCTCTCCCGCGTGCCCCGAACGGCGACCCGGCATCGCAATGGCGGGCTGGAGGAGGTCCCGCTCGACGACATCGCGCCCGGCGATCGCCTGCTGATCCGGCAGGGCGACGTGGTGCCGGTGGACGGCACGGTGGCCTCGGAGACGGCCTTCGTCGATACCTCGGCGCTGACCGGCGAGTCCCTTCCGGTGCGACTCGCGCTCGGTGCCGACGCCATGAGTGGCTCGACCAATGCGGGCGAAGCCTTCGACCTGACGGCGACGAGAGAAGCCAAGGACAGCACCTATGCCGGGATCGTCCGACTGGTCGAGGAGGCGCAGGCATCGAAGGCGCCGATGTCGCGGCTGGCCGACCGTTGGTCCCTGGGGTTTCTGGCGGTCACGGTCAGCATTGCCTTCGCTGCTTGGTGGTTCACCGGCGACCCGATCCGGGCCGTCGCCGTGCTCGTCGTCGCCACGCCCTGTCCGCTGATCCTTGCCGTGCCGGTTGCGCTCGTCGCCGGTCTGTCGCGGGCGGCGCATTTCGGGGTGCTGATCAAGGGCGCGGGACCGCTCGAGACGATGGCGCGTATCCGAACGCTGATCCTCGACAAGACCGGCACGCTGACGGACGGCCGGCCGCAGATCGTCTCGATCGACAGCCACGACGGCATGGCCGAGGGCGATATCCTGCGTCTGGCCGCTGCGCTCGACCAGGCGTCCAAGCATCCCGTGGCGCAAGCCATCGTCGTCGCCGCAAAGGCACGGGGCTTCACGCTGCCCGTTCCGTCAGATGTCGCCGAAATCCCGGGCGAAGGCGTCGTGGGCCATGTCGAGGGTCGCAAGGTGATCGTCGGTGGCGACGGCTTCGTGGCCGCGCGCGTGGGGCGCCAGCCGGGCGATCATTCCGCCATTGCCGCCGGTTCGGTTCTCGTCGCCGTCGCCGTCGACGGGCAAATGGCAGGGCACCTCGTGATGTCCGATCCGCTGCGCGAGGGTGCGGGCGCCATGCTCGACGGTCTGCGCCGCGAGGGCATCGCGCGTATCCTGCTCGCCACCGGCGACCGCGCGGACGTGGCTGAGCGCGTGACCGAGGGGCTTGGCCTCGACGGGCTGCGCGCCGGGCTCACGCCCGACCAGAAGGTTCTGCTGGTTCTCTCCGAGCGCAAGCGCGGGCCCGTGATGATGGTGGGCGACGGCGTCAACGACGCGCCGGCGCTCGCAGCGGCCGATGTGGGTGTCGCGATGGGCGCACGCGGAGCCGCTGCATCGGCGGAGGCGGCAGACGTCGTGCTGCTCGTCGACCGTATCGACCGGCTCGGGCCGGGGATCGAGATTGCGCGCGGTGCGCGCCGCATCGCTGTCGAAAGCGTTGTCGCCGGAATCGGCCTGTCGGTCATAGGCATGGTCGCGGCGGCTTTCGGCTATCTCACCCCGGTGCAGGGGGCGCTTTTGCAGGAAGTCATCGACGTCGCCGTGATCCTGAACGCCCTGCGCGCGCTGCGCATCGCGCCCCATGAACCCACTATTCCGAATCCAAAGGCTGTCTCCTCCGGGCAGGCCGACATCGCGCAAGGAACCACGCCATGAGCCGCCTCTCGCATTCCGAAATCCACATGGTGCATCGCATCGGCTGGCTGCGGGCGGCCGTGCTCGGAGCCAACGACGGACTGGTGTCGACTGCGAGCCTCGTGGTCGGCGTCGCCGCAGCGGGATCCGGAAAGCCGGAGGTCCTGATCGCGGGGCTGGCTGGCCTCGTGGCCGGTGCGATGTCCATGGCGGCAGGCGAATACGTCTCGGTCAGTTCCCAGACTGATGCGGAACGAGCTGATCTTGCCCGCGAGACCCGCGAGCTGGCCGAAACGCCTGAGGCAGAGCTCGAGGAGCTCACCCGGATCTACGTGGACCGGGGGCTGGATCGCGACCTCGCGGAGAAGGTGGCCCAACAGCTGACCGAACGCGACGCGCTCGGATCGCACGCGCGCGACGAACTCGGCATCTCCGAGACCGTGACGGCTCGCCCGATCCAGGCGGCGCTGGTCTCAGCTCTCACATTCGCCGTGGGTGCGGTCGTTCCGCTGATCGTCGTTCTATTGGCGCCTGAAACGTCGATTGCGCTGTTCGTGGCGGCATTGACGATCGTCGGCCTCGCGGTCCTC
>JAHJUC010000011.1 GCA_018829385.1 Alphaproteobacteria bacterium | reverse complement strand
GTCATCGACGCCTTGCAGCTGGCCGACGCGAAGACGGTAGCCACGCCTGCCGACTGGCGCCCGGGCGGCAAGGTCATCATCCCGACCTCCGTCAGCAACGAGGACGCCAAGGGCATCTTCCCGCAGGGCTGGGAAGAAATCCGTCCCTATCTGCGCGTCACCGACGTCAACTGAGGTATCAGCCAATCAACCGGAACGCCCGCTTTCGCAAGCGGGCGTTTTTGTGTCGCCACGCAACCGGCGAGCCGGAGCTGCCGGCGTGATCAGCTCAGTGGCCGGATCCGCACGGCGAGCAGATCGATGCCCTTGCCGGCGCCGGAGATATCGCTGTTGATGACCAGATAACCGCCTTCGTTCGGCGCCAGCGCACGGTCGTAATCGAGGCTGAACAGGATATCGGTCGTGTCATAGGTCACGTCGAAACGCCGCCGTCCGCACTCGCCCAAAACCGAGAACTCGCATTTGACATAGATCTGCGTTGCCTCCGGAGACGCCGAGCGCACCGTCAGCGCCAGCACCGACTTGCGTCCGGCCAGGGCCTGCATGACTTCCGCGCCAAGCGGCACCAGCACCTCTCCATCGCCGTCGCCGGTGCCCGAAACGATTCTGAGCACAGTGGCCTCGGCTTCCTCGATCACCTCCGCGCTGGCATTGCCGCGGACTTGCGCCGCACCATCGCGGCCGGGTGTGTAGACATTGGACCATTCGCCCGAGAAGCCCGAGCCCGGATTGAGCTGCTGCGGCCCGCCGGCGAAATCGTCACGGCTGAGCGATGGCGGCGGATTGGGGACGCTGGTGTCGCGCTCCGCGGCACTCTTGAGCGCGCCGCTTTCGATCAGCCACCAGACGCCGATCCCGAGAAACGACAGCATCACCGCTGCCGAAAACATCGAGGCGAAGATGCCGCGCCGGCGCTTTTCCTTGCGCGGCTTCGGGGTCTTGACCTTTTTGGCAGGCCTGGCCGGTTTTGCCGGCCCCGCAGCGGGAGCCTCAATGTAGGGCGGCCGCTCGGCGGCAAAGCCGGGAGCGGCGGCTGCCGGTGCGGCATGGTGGCCCGCATCCGGTGCGAAATCGAGATCCGCACCTGCAACCGAGGACGCCGGCCCCCGGGTCTCGTGCGAGACCGGGGCCACGGTTGGCGCGGGCCGGTGCGGGTGCTCCGCGGACCCGGCCATATCGTCCCATGAAGGGGCATTTGCCGATGGGCCGTTATGTTCCGGCCCGAGCGCCGCCTGCACGTCGTACACCGGCCGGGAAGGCGCGGGCGCTTCGGGCTCGGGCGGTTGGGGGTCGCGGGGGGCTGCAACAGGCGGCGCTTCGGCAACAGCCGGGGTTTCCGCCACCGGTGCCGGTTCGGGCGTGCTTGGCGGGGTCCATTCGGCCTCGATATCGGCGATCAGGATTTCCAGCTTGTGCCGGTGGTCATCCACCCGTTCCGGATCGACGATGCCCTGCCGCTCGAGGCTGCGGTCGAGCGCGGCTCGGGCGGAATCATAGATCCGGCGCCGGGCCTGCGCACCCGGAATCCCAGCCTTGTCCAAAGCCCCGCGAATTGCCGCTTCCATGCCGGTCAATGGTCTGTCTCCGTGCCGCCCGGTCTGGTTATCGCCATGCCGGATCTGTCTATTCTGGCATTTTCGGGCCGATCTGGCTGCAACCAGACAAGATGCAGCCGCCAGCGCTGCCTGCCGGCCCATGCCGTTAACCTGTGCGTATCCGCTAACCCGGTAAAACTCAAGCTTGCTGCGGAAGCAGGACCCATCCAGCTGTGGAACCGGCTTCGCACGTCAAGCCTTTTCAGCTTACCCCGGCTCTGCTATGGGGATTGACGTTTGCGTAAACGTCACTGTGATTTGCGAGGCTCTATGACCCTTCCCGCCGTTCTCCAGAACAATTTCCGGCTTCCAGTCGTTGCCGCACCCCTGTTCATCATTTCCCATCCGCCGCTGGTCATGGCCCAGTGCAAGGCAGGCGTCATGGGGTCGTTTCCCGCGCTCAACGCCCGTCCGGAAGCCCAGCTTGACGAATGGCTCGCTGAAATCACCGAAGGTCTCGCCGACCACAACGCAAAGAACCCGGACCGTCCGGCCGCTCCCTTTGCCGTCAACCAGATCGTCCATCGTTCCAACAAGCGGCTCGAGCACGATCTGACCATGTGCGTCAAATACAAGGTGCCGGTGGTGATTTCCTCGCTCGGCGCGGTGCCCGAGGTCAACGCCGCGATCCATTCCTATGGCGGCATCGTGCTGCATGACATCATCAACAACCGCCATGCCCATTCGGCCATCAACAAGGGCGCCGATGGCCTGATCGCGGTCGCTGCCGGCGCCGGCGGCCACGCCGGTCCGCTTTCGCCGTTCGCGCTGATCCAGGAAATCCGCGAGTGGTTCGATGGCCCGTTATTGCTTTCGGGCGCAATTGCGACCGGCGGCGCCATTCTCGCCGCCCAGGCCATGGGGGCCGACATGGCCTATATCGGTTCGCCCTTCATCGCCACCGACGAGGCCCGCGCCGTTGACGCGTACAAGCAGATGATCGTCGCTTCGGAAGCCAAGGACATCGTCTATTCCAACTATTTCACCGGCATTCCCGGCAACTATCTCAAGCCCTCGATCGCGGCATCCGGCATGGATCCGGAGAATTTGCCGGTAGCCGATCCGAGCAAGATGAACTTCGACACCGCCACTTCCGGACCCAAGGCCTGGAAGGAAATCTGGGGCTGCGGCCAGGGCATCGGCGCGGTCAAGAAGGTCGGTCCGGTCGCCGATCTCGTCGATCGGCTCGAGAGCGAATACAAGGCCACCCGCCAGCGCCTGGCGCTTTGATCTGCAAGGACCGGACAGGCGGGGCGGCAAAAAATCCGCCGGCCTGCTGAAGACCGCTTGAATTCGGGGGGCAATCACGGTATTTGCCCTCCATCCTGCGGGATCGGATCCCGCGATGAACTGGCATGCCGCTTTAGCTCAGTTGGTAGAGCACGTCATTCGTAATGACGGGGTCACGTGTTCGAGTCACGTAAGCGGCACCATTTCCTCTCTTTAATCCATACGGATCTCATTGCGGCAGCCGTGCTGGCATCAGCTCGCCGGTGCTGCCGTCACGCGTTTGCCGCCGCGGATATTGATCCAGTTGGCAAGGATGATGATGCCGCCGCCGAGCAGGATGTAGGCGTCGGCCTTTTCGCCGAACAGGATGGCGCCGACGATGACGATCAGCGGCAGCCGGGCAAAGTCGATCGGCATGACGAAACTCGCCGGCGCAAGCGACAGCGCGGTGGTCAGGCAGTAATGCGCCAGCAATCCGGCAGCGCCGATCACCAGCAGCCATGGCAGCGTTGCGAGTGTCGGCCAGGTGACCGAGGTCTGCAACACCAGCGCGACAAACCCGAAGCAAAGCTGAAATAGGGTCAGCCAGAACAGGATCGAGACAATGCTTTCGTGACGGGTCAGCGCCTTGGTCATGATGATGGTGGCGGCGAAGAAGACCGCCGACATCGCCGCCGTGATCAAGCCGGGTTCCAGTGAGCCGAAATCCGGCCTTGCGACGACCAGAATGCCGACAAAGCCAAGGCATGCGGCAATGATCTTGGGCCCGGTCAGCCGCTCGCCCAGAAACGCGAAGCTCAACAGGATGACCCAGACTGGCGTGGTGAACTCCAGCGCGAACACCTGCGCCAGCGGTATCGCCGCCAGGGCGAAGAACCAGAGGTTCTGCCCGGTGAAGTGAAACAGGTTGCGAAAGAAATGCTGTTTCAGTCGCTCGCGCCGGATCTCGCCAAGCCTGCGGCTGGCGGCGCCGAGTCCGAGGACGATGACAAGGCCGACCAGAGAACGGAATGCCATGATCTCGAAGGTCGAATGAACCTGCGAGACATACCGGCCCGCAACCGCCATTGCGGAAAACGACGTGATCGATCCGCACATCCACAGTGCAGCCTGCATTGGCCGGTAGGTTTGGGGCATGCGCGGGGCTCTCCATTGCTCCAGGCAGGTGATCCACGCGCCGAAGACTGAATGCTGGTGACACGGGTTTAGGCCAACATGGCGGCGTCGACAATGACCCCGTCCGTCGGACAACGGGAATTGCCACAGCAAATCGACCGGCAGGCGGCAAACGCGCGGATTTGCCCATTTGCGCTTCCGCGCGTCAGGCCTTACCGTCCCGAGCGCAGCCAGAGCAATTCCAGCGAAAGTAGGAACCGGTTTCGCGTCCGGAATTGGGCCAATACAATAAGAGAGCATTTCCGGGTTCGCCGGAAATGCTCCAGGTGCGGGGGAGTGACGGAATGCATGTCTTGATTATCGGCGCGGCGGGGATGATCGGCCGCAAATTCACCGATGCGATCGTGCGTTCGGGTGGGCTGGGCGGGCGCAATGTGCGCAAGCTGACACTGGCCGACACGGTCGAGCCCCAGACTCCGGCCGGGTTTCCAGGCGAGGTCGCAAGCCTGGCGCTCGATATTTCCGATCCCCGCGCGGCGCCGCAACTGGTCGCCGGACGGCCCGATGTGATCGTTCATCTGGCTGCCATCGTCTCGGGCGAGGCCGAGCAGGACTTCGACAAGGGCTACCGCATCAACCTCGACGGAACCCGCTATCTGTTCGACGCCATCCGGCATCTCTCCCGGGCGGACCGCTATTGCCCGCGCCTGGTGTTTGCCTCCTCGGTGGCAGCCTTCGGCGCGCCGTTGCCCGACGAGATCGACGACACGTTCCTGACCGCGCCGCTGACCAGCTACGGCACGCAGAAGGCCATCGGCGAACTGCTGCTGCAGGACTACACCCGCCGCGGCTTCTTCGACGGCATGGCCATCCGCCTGCCGACGATCTGCATCCGCCCCGGCCTGCCAAATGCCGCGGCGTCCGGCTTCTTCTCCGGCATCCTGCGCGAACCGCTGGCCGGTAAGCCGGCCATCCTGCCGGTCCCAGATACGGTGCGGCACTGGCACGCCAGTCCGCGCGCCGCGGTCGGCTTCCTCACCCATGCAGCGACCATGGACACGGGCCCCGTCGGGCATCGCCGGGCGCTCAACATGCCCGGAATATCGGCCACCGTGGCCGAGCAGATCGAAGCGCTGCGGCACGTTGCGGGAGACAAGGCAGTGGCGCTCATCCGCCGCGAGCCTGCGCCCGAGATCATGCGCATCGTGTCGACCTGGCCGCACGGCTTTGCCGCGGACCGGGCGCTGGCGCTCGGCTTCCGGGCGGAATCCTCTTTCGACGAGATCATCCGCATCCACATCGAGGACGAGATGGGCGGCGAGATCCGGGTTTGAACTGGTCCGGTCCTATTCGACCTGGGCGGTGACCTCGATCTCGATCAGCATTTCCGGACGGATCAGCTGGCAGACGATCATCGTTGCCGCCGGATCGATGCCGCCCAGGTGTTCGGCCAGCACCGGCGCCACCGCATCGAAGTGTTCCGGCTTGGTGACATAATATCTCACCCGCACCACGTCACTCAGGCTGGCGTCGAGTGCCGCCAGCGAGGCGGCAATCGTGGTGAAGCAGTTGCGCGCCTGGTCGGCGACGCTCGCTGGCATTTCCATAGCGTTGTAATCATAGCCGGTGGTGCCCGACACGTGAACGAACGGTCCCTGCCGCACGGCGCGGGAATAGGCTGCCGCCTTCTCGAACGGCGAGCCGGTGGAATGTTTGCGTCTTTCGCTCATTCAGGCATTCCTGTCGCGTCTTCTCAGGCGTGCGCCCAATCCATGTAGAGTTCGCGGGCCTTGCGGCCTGCCGGCCCGGCCTGCAGTTCCCGGTCCTCGATCTTGATCACCGGAACCACCTTGGAGTGGTTGCCGGTCGAGAAGATCTCGTCGGCATCCATGAAATCGGCGACGGTGAGCGATTTCTCCACGACTTCGGTGCCGGCCTCGCGCAACAGCTTGATCGTGCGCGACCGGGTGATGCCGGTCAGGAAGGTCCCGTTCGGCGCCGGCGTGAACACCACGCCGTCCTTGACCATGAAGATGTTGGACGTGCCGGTTTCGGCGACATTGCCGAGCATGTCGAGCACCAGTGCATTGTCGAAGCCGCGCGACTTGGCTTCCATCACCGCCCGGCCGTTGTTGGGGTAGAGGCAGCCCGCCTTGGCATTGGTCGGGGCGGTTTCATAGGTCGGACGCCGGAACGGCGAGACTGTTACCGAAAACCCGGACGAGGCGATCATCGGGCTTTCGAACAGGCACAGGCAGAACCGTGTCGAGTCCGGATCGGCCGGCACCGACATGTAGCCGCCATGCTCGGCCCAGTACATCGGCTTGATGTAGACGGCGGTCTTGCCGTCGAACTTCTTCAGCCCTTCGCGCGCCAGCTCTTCGATAGCGGTCGCTTCCATCGTGGCGCGCATCCCCAGCGCATCGGCCGAGCGGTTGACCCGCGCGCAATGCAGGTCGAGATCGGGAGCCACCCCGTCGAACCAGCGCGCCCCGTCAAACACCGTCGAGCCCAGCCACATGGCGTGGCTGACGGGGCCGATCAGCGGCGGATTGCCTTCAAGCCACTCGCCATCGACATAGGTCCAGGTCTTGGTGCGGGCTTGGGTGTTGACGGCCATGATGTCCTCCTGCCGGTAAGTATGTAGTGTCCGACATTCGACCGCTGCCGGGCCCGCCGTCAAGTCATCGAACTGCGACAAACAAGGCCATGCAGGCAATAGCACGATCCTTTCGTGGCGTGGCCCCGAAGGGAAACTTTTGAACACGGCTCGCGTAGGGCCAGGGCCCGGCATGCTTGGTGCTTGACTGTTGCACTGCAACACGGGCATCGTAGGCGGATTGCACGAGGAATACCCAAATGGCCTACGCCGCATATGTTTTTGATGCCTATGGAACCCTGTTCGATGTCCATTCCGCGGTGCGCCGTCACGCGGACGCGGTCGGACCGGACGGGCAGCTGCTGTCGGAGATCTGGCGGGCCAAGCAACTCGAATATTCCTGGACCCGGGCGCTCATGGGACAGTGGCGCGATTTCTGGGCGCTGACCGAGGAAGCGCTCGATCATGCCTTCGAACGCGTGCCAAGCGCTGACAAGAGCCTCAGGCCGCAATTGCTCGACGCCTATTTCAAGCTCGATTGCTATCCCGAAGTTCCCGCCGTGCTGAAGGCGCTGAAAGCCACCGGCGCCCGCGTTGCGATCCTGTCGAACGGCTCCGTGAAGATGCTCGATTCGGCTGTCACCAATGCCGCGCTGGATACCGTCATCGACGATGTTTTCTCCGTCGACGAACTCAAGACCTTCAAGACCGATCCGGCGGTCTATGACATGGTCACCACCGCCTACCGGCTCTACCCCGGTGCGGTGTCGTTCCAGTCGTCCAACCGCTGGGATGTCGCCGGCGCCACCAAGTTCGGTTTCCGCACGGTCTGGATCAACCGGGCCAGGATGCCCGATGAGTATCGCGACCTGTCCCCGTCACTGATCCTGCCCGACCTCAATGGCGTCGAATAAGACCGGGACCGAGCGCTCCGCCACTCACGGGTCCTTCACGCTTGTTTCATCGTGAAGCGCGCTTGCTGTGGCAAGTTCGCCACAAGCCAGGCGTGGGAAAGTCACAATCGGAACTCAAATGTGCCCCAGCGCGTTGAGTCGGGCCGGGGAGTTCTCCGGACGGATATCGGCGACGAATTCGATCTCTTGAGACTTGAGGACTTTCCGCGACATGACCGGACCAAATCAAAAAGACCTGAACAAGACCGGTATTGCCGGACGTGATCTGGCATCGCGTGGCCTCTCGCGGCGCAGTTTCCTGGCGCTCGGCTCCGCCGCAACTGCCACGCTTGCAGGCTGCGCCGGACCGCAAACCACCCAGCAATTCATGACCGACACCCGGCCGGTCTTCCGTGAGCCCGCCAACCGGGGTTCCGGACTGACCGCTGGTTCATCCTATTACGACAGCATGTACGGCCCGAAGCTCGACGAGCCCTTCCCGTTGCCGGCCATTCCCTATCAGGAAATCGATCCGGTGTTTCTCCGCCAGGAGGTGGCCGATCCGACGGGGGAGCGGCCCGGAACCCTGGTCGTCGATACCTCCCAGCGCTTCCTTTACCTGGTGCGGGAAAACGGCCGGGCCATGCGCTACGGCGTCGGAATCGGCCGGGACGGGTTTGCCTGGTCGGGTCGTGCAATCGTGCAGTGGAAGCAGAAATGGCCGAAATGGACCCCGCCCGAGGACATGATCGCCCGCCAGCCGGAGCTCGAGCGTTATTCGGCCGCGAATGGCGGCATGCCGCCCGGCCTCGACAATCCGCTTGGCGCCCGCGCGCTCTATATCTTCCAGAACGGCGAGGACACGCTTTACCGCGTGCATGGCAGTCCGGAATACCAGTCCATCGGCAAGGCCGTATCGTCGGGCTGCGTGAGGTTGATCAACCAGGATATCTGCGATCTCTATGACCGCGTCCCGACCCGGACTCCCATCCTGGTCGTCTGAGCATTGGCGCCTTGCGCCGGGGGCATGTTCTGGTCAATCTCCATTGTCCAGGCATGTTGCCTTGCCGCCAGGGTCCGGAAAATGCCTGGCCGCAGCGCATGCTCCGGCAGTTGAGCGCTGCGGCCGCTTCGTGCTATCGGAAGCGATGATTGATATAGCGGCGGGAAACACGGTCCCTGATCGCTGATCGGGGAAACAGAAATGCGACACGGTTTCCGCATGCTCTTGGCGTTGACGGCTTTGGCGGGACTTCTCGTCTCGGCAGGCTGCGTGCAGCATGAAACCGGCTGGGCGACGGCATACCTGCCCGACCACAATGCAAAGATCCCGGTGGTCATGCCGCAGAGTGCACCATCGATCTCCCAGCAATTCTATCGCGATCCGGACGGTTCGGGGCATCTCGGCATCGACGTCATCGACAGGATCGGCACGCCGGTTCTCGCGGCGGCCGGCGGCCAGGTGATCGATTCCTATTTCGAGCCCGCCTATGGCAACCGCGTCACCATCGATCACGGGCCGAATGCAGACGGTTTGAGGATGCTCACCGTCTACAAACACCTCAACAGCCGTGGCGTCTCGCAAGGCGACAGGGTCGAGCGCGGCCAGCAGATTGGCACGCTCGGCAACACCGGCGCCCTGGCGGGAGGGCTGCCGCATCTGCATCTTGAGGTGCGCCGGGAAGTCAGGCCGCAGGTCTTCAGGGCAATCGATCCGCACACGGTCTGGGCGGGCGGAGTGGGGCAGGTTACCTGCTTCGATCCCACTGCGCCCATCGAGCCCGGCTCCTTCGGCATCACCTATCCGGTCCGCTGCCGCTGAAGGCAGGCGTTCGAAGCTCGGAACCGGTTCCGGCCGTATCAGAAGCCCTTTTTCAACGATCCCAGGATGCCGCGCACCAAAGCGCGGCCGAGTGATGTCGCGGCCGATCGCGCAACCGACTTGATCACGGTTTCGGTCACCGTCTGGCGCTGGTAGCCCGGGCGCGACCGGGTTGAGGTCT
Organism: Alphaproteobacteria bacterium; assembly: GCA_018829385.1. Classification (GTDB taxonomy): domain Bacteria; phylum Pseudomonadota; class Alphaproteobacteria; order Rhizobiales; family Rhizobiaceae; genus Hoeflea. The sequence goes on along the minus strand of JAHJUC010000011.1, from coordinate 1,412 downwards.
TGCGCCGGGAGGATTGGCTGCGGCCGCGATCGTCCTCGTCATCTTCGTCGCCATAACCGGGCAGGGTCCAGCGTCGGCTTTCGGGCCGTTCCTGTTCCTTTTCCTCCTCCCGGCGGCGCTCTTCCTCTTCGGCCTTGGCGGCCTCCTCGGCGCGCCGTGCCAGCATCTCGAAGGCGCTGTCGCGGTCAAGATCGGTATCGTACTGGCCGGCGACCGGGCTGACCGCCATCACCTTCTGCCGTTCCGGTTCGGTGATTGGGCCAAGCCGCGAGGCGGGCGGGCGGATGAGCGTCCGCTCGACCATGGAAGGTACGCCCTTGGGCCCCAGCGTCGAGACCAGCGCCTCGCCGACGCCGAGCTGCGTGATTGCCTCGAAGCAGTCGAAGGCGGGGTTGGGCCGGAAAGTCTCGGCCGCCACCTTCACCGCCTTCTGCTCGCGCGGCGTATAGGCCCTGAGCGCATGCTGGATCCGGTTGCCGAGCTGGGACAGCACGGTTTCGGGCACATCGAGCGGGTTCTGGGTGACGAAATACACGCCCACCCCCTTGGAGCGGATCAGCCGCACCACCTGCTCGACGCGGTCGATCAGGATCTTTGGCGCCTCGTCAAACAGCAGATGCGCCTCGTCGAAGAAAAACACCAGCCGCGGCCGGTCGGGGTCGCCGACCTCCGGAAGTTCCTCGAACAGTTCCGACAGGAGCCACAGCAGGAAGGTGCCGTAAAGCCGCGGATTCATCATCAGCTTATCGGCGGCAAGAACCGAAATCGCGCCGCGACCGTCATTGGTGGTGCGCATGATGTCGGCGATTTTGAGCGCCGGCTCGCCGAAGAAGTTTTCCGCGCCCTGCTGTTCGAGCACCAGCAGCCCGCGCTGGATCGTCGCCAGCGACTGCTTGGTGATGTTGCCATACATGGCCGAAAGGCTTTCGGTCTCGCCCGCCATGTAGTTGAGCAGCGCGCGCAGGTCTTTCAGGTCGAGAAGCGGCAATCCGTTCTCGTCCGCCAGCTTGAAGGCGATGTTGAGCACGCCTTCCTGGGCATCGGACATGTCCATCAGCCGCGCCAAGAGCAGCGGTCCCATCTCCGAGATCGTGGTGCGGACACGGTGGCCCTTTTCGCCGAACAGGTCCCAGAAGATGACCGGGAATTCCTGAAAATCGTAGGGATCCAGACCGATCGTTTTGGCGCGCTTTTCAAGGAAATCCTTGTACTCGCCGATCGCGGCGATGCCGGAAAGGTCGCCTTTGACATCGGCGCAGAACACCGGAACGCCGGCATTGGAAAAACTCTCGGCCAGGATCTGCAGCGTCACGGTCTTGCCGGTGCCTGTGGCGCCGGTGATCAGCCCGTGCCGGTTGGCATATTTGAGATCGAGATATTCGCCCTTGTTGATGCTGTCGTCGGGATTGCGG
>JAHJUC010000738.1 GCA_018829385.1 Alphaproteobacteria bacterium | reverse complement strand
GGCTGCGTGCTCGACGCGACGACGATCATCCTGGTCATCATTCCGCTGTTCCTGCCGGCCTGCAACGAGATGGGGATCGACCTGGTCCATTTCGGCGTCGTCGCCGTGGTCAATTGCATGATCGGGCTGATCACGCCGCCCTATGGCATCCTGCTGTTCGTCATCAACGCGGTGACGCGGATCCCGCTGCGCGAGATCATCGGCGAGATCTGGGCGTTTCTTTTCGTTCTGATCATGGCGCTTGCGGCGCTGATCCTGTTTCCGGGAATCGTGCTGTGGCTGCCGCGGATGTTCGGCTATCCGGGATGAAAACCGCGATCGCCACAGTCTCTATCGCCGGGGATCTGAGCGAGAAGCTCGCGGCGATCGCCGCGGCGGGATTTGACGGTGTCGAGATCTTCGAGAATGATTTTCTCGCCCATGACGGCAGTCCGCGCGATGTCGGCCGGATGGTGCGCGACTTCGGCCTGGAGATATCGCTGTTCCAGCCGTTCCGCGATTTCGAGGGCATGCCCGAGCCGCAACGGAGCAAGGCGTTCGATCGCGCCGAACGCAAGTTCGACCTGATGGGCGAACTCGGCGCGGACCTGGTGCTGGTCTGCTCGAATGTCTCGCCCGCCTCGCTTGGCGGCATCGACCGGGCGGCGCAGGATTTCCGCGAGCTCGGCGAGCGCGCCGCCAGGCATGGCATCCGCGTCGGGTACGAGGCGCTCGCCTGGGGGCGTCACGTCAACGATCACCGCGATGCATGGGAGATCGTGCGCCGCGCCGATCATGCCAATGTCGGCCTCATTGTCGATTCGTTCCATACGCTGGCGCGGAAGATCGATCCAGACACGATCCGCTCGATCCCCGGCGACAAGATCTTCTTCGTCCAGCTCGCCGACGCCCCGAAGATCGACATGGACCTGCTCTACTGGAGCCGGCATTTCCGCAACATGCCGGGCGAAGGCGATCTCGATGTCTACGGCTTCATGCGCGCCGTCGCCGCGACCGGCTACAACGGCACGCTGTCGCTGGAAATCTTCAACGACCAGTTCCGCGGCGGCTCGCCGAAATTCATCTCGGTCGACGGCCACCGCTCGCTGGTCTACCTGATGGACCGGGTGCGGCGGAGCGAGCCGGACATCAGGATCGACTGTCCGGAGATGCCGGACCGGATCGCGGTCGACGGCGTCGAATTCGTCGAGTTCGCGGCCGACGAGGAAGAGGCCAGGGAAATCGGCGGGCTTTTGCACATGCTCGGCTTCACCCGCGCGCTCAGGCATGTCTCCAAGGATGTCGATCTGTGGCGGCAGGGGAACATCAACATCGTCATCAACACCGAGCGCGACGGCTTTGCCCACGCCTCGCACGTCGTTCACGGCATGAATGTCTGCGACATCGGCCTGAAGGTGGAGGACGCGGTTGCCACGGTGGAGCGGGCAAAGGCGCTCAATGCCGAACCGTTCGACCAGCCCGTCGGACCGGGCGAGTTGAAGATCCCGGCGATCCGCGGCCTGGGCGGCGGGCTCATTCATTTCATCGACGAGCACAGCGAGCTGGGACGCGTCTGGGATATCGAGTTCCGGCCGGTTTCCGATCAGCAAGCAGCCAGCAGCGTCGGGCTGACGCGGATCGACCATGTCGCCCAGACCATGAACTACGAGGAAATGCTCACCTCGCTCCTGTTCTACACCTCGATCTTCAAGACCGCGAAGACGCCGATGGTCGATGTGGTGGACCCGGCGGGACTGGTGCGCAGCCAGGCCATTGAGAACGAGGCCGGAACGCTCAGGATCACGCTCAACGGCGCGGAAAACCGCCGTACCCTGGCCGGGCATTTCATCGCCGAGCGGTTCGGCTCGGCGGTGCAGCACCTGGCGTTTGCGACCGACGACATCTTCATCACCGCCGCCGCCCTCGCCGGCAACGGCTTCACCCCGCTCGAGATCTCGGCCAACTATTATGACGACCTTGCGGCCCGGTTCGACCTCGAGCAGGCATTCGTCGACCGGCTGCAAGCCGCCAGCATCCTGTATGACCGGGACGAGCAGGGCGAGTACTTCCAGCTCTACAGCCCCGGCTTCGGAGAGGGTTTCTTCTTCGAGATCGTCGAGCGGCGCGGCGGCTATGGCGGATACGGCGCGGCCAATGCCCAGTTCCGGATTGCCGCGCAGAAGCGGCGGATGCGGCCAAAGGGCATGCCCAGAAGCTAGGATGGGATGGGGCCTTGCGCCCCTCGCCGCGTCAGGTCGGGGCCTGTCTGATCCGCCCGATGGCTTTCGCAATCACCGCCTGGGCCAGCGCCTCGGTTTTGGCTTCACTGTAGACCCGCATTTCCGGCGCATTGCCCGACGGCCTCAGATGCACGATGTCGCCGTTGTCGAACGTGACGCGCAGGCCGTCGGTCAGATCGACATGCGATATTGTCCCGAAAGCCTCGAAGAAGCCGTTCCGGGCCGCCTCGTCCCGCGACAGGCGGGCGACGAGGGCCTGGCTTTGATCCGTGGGGAAATTCTCGATGCGGTCGCTGGCGGCGACCGGAAGTCCGAGCCCGGCAACATGGGCCGACAGCGATTGGCCTGCGGCGCGCGCGGCGGCAAAGGCTGAGAGGATCGGCAGGACGCTGTCGCGCGTCGGCAGCGGCGCGAGATCCGCCGTCCCGACCCTGATCCGGTTTCCGGTCAGAACGCCGCCATTGGCTTCAAATCCGATGACACATTGCCGGCCTCTGGCCAGGGCTTCGCTCATCCCGGCAATGACGAAGGGAGAGCCGACCCTGGTGCGGGACACTTCGGCCGGGCAGCGGCTCTCGATGCCCGAATTGGAGGTCACGGGGGTGACGACGGCATCCGCAGCGAGATAGCGCGCGACAATCAGGCCCAGGGCGTCGCCCCGGAGCACCTCGCCCGTCTCGTCGACCACCAGCGGCCGGTCGCCGTCGCCATCGGCGGAGACCAGCCCGTCAAGCGCTTCAGACCGGACCCAGTCAGCAGCCAGCGTCCGTGTCTCCCCGGAGACCGCCTCGGTGTCGACCGGGATGAAGACGCTTGATTTGCCGAGCGGGATGACGTTGGCACCCGCATCCTTGAGAATGGCGGCCAGGGCATCGCTCGCCGCGGAGCTGTGTTCGTAGAGTCCGATGCGCAGGCCGGAAAGACCTCCGTCCGCGACAAAGCCGCGGTAGCGTTCGATGAAGCCCGCATTTGCCTCGGACGAGCGGTCCCGCATGACTTTCGGGGCCGGCAGGGTGCCCGCGCAGTCCGGCGCCAGGCGGGCGATTGCCGCTTCATCGGTCTTGTCGATCTCGCCATCAGGCCGGTAAAATTTCACCCCGTTGCGATCGTCGGGGATGTGCGAACCGGTGATCATCAGCGCGGCTGCATTGTTGCCCATCGAATAGAGCGCCAGCGCCGGGGTCGGCAGCACGCCGCAATCCACCGGTTCCAGACCTTCGGCAAACAGCGCCGCGGCGCATTGTGCCGCGATTTCCGGGCTTGAGGCGCGCATGTCGCGGCCGATGAAGACCGGCGCTCCGGCTTGAGCCATGCCGGTCTGCTTGAGATGGCGGGCAAAGGCGCGGGCATGGGCGGCCGCCGTGCCGTCGGTC
>JAHJUC010000737.1 GCA_018829385.1 Alphaproteobacteria bacterium | reverse complement strand
CTCCGAGATCTGCCGGAGCACCGCCTCGCGGTCGCGGCCGGTGCGGCCGTCCTTTTCGGCGACGATCAGGTTGTTTTTCGGCGTGTGCGCGTCGGAGACGAATTCGAAGACGCGGGTCTTGTAGCCGTTGAGCTCCAGCAGCAGCGCCCTGAGCGTGTCGGTGACCATTTCGGCCTGGCGTTCGACGAAGATGCCGTGCCGGAGCAGCGGTTCGAGCCGCGCGTCGGGCTGGCCCGCGGCCATCTGCCGGCGTATCTGCTTGTGGCAGCACGGCGCCACGGCGATCAGCGCGGCCCCGGCGGAAATGCCCTTGTAGATGGCGTCGTCGGTGGCCGTGTCGCAGGCATGCAGCGCGATCACCGCATCGGCGCCCGAGGCGTCGAACTCCATGATCGTGCCGGCCTCAAAGCTCAGGCCCGCAAAGCCCGAGGCCCTGGCCGCGGCGTTGCCGTCCTCGACCAGTTGCGGCCGCATCTCGACGCCGACGATGCGCACCGGCCGCTTCACCACCGTGGCGAGGTAGTCGTAAAGCGCGAAATCGAGATAGCCCTTGCCCGCGCCCATGTCGACGATCAGCGGCGGCTCGGACCTGATGGCGGCGACCAGCGGCGCGAAGATCTCCACCATCTTGTTGATCTGGCGGAACTTGTCCTGCGCGTCATGGCGGATGGCGCCGTTCCTGCCGGCGATACCGAGCGCCACGAGCCATGGTTTTCCGGTCTCCGTCAGCGGCCGGTTCTTGGCCCGGTTGTGCTCGGTCGACGGCGCCTCGCGTCCCGCCACCTCGGTCAGCTTGAGCCGCATCTTTGCGCCGTTGCGCTCGAACATCATGTCGAACTCCGTGGTCGCCAGCTGGGCGCTGCGGAACTCGGTCGCGAGCCCGTCGCGCAGCAAGGCCAGCGCCTCGGACTCAATGTAATTCTTGATCGTGTCGCGGGTCTTGTAGCGCCAGGTGAAGGAGTATTTCTCGCCGCCCCTGACCGAGATCTTCTTGACCAGCACCGCCTTCAGCTCCGGCTCGGCGCCGTGGTAGCCGCCGAGTTTCAGCTGCACCAGCGACCCGTCGGCAAACGCGGTCCGGGTGGCGTCGAGCAGCTCTTCGATGCGGTCGGGTGAATTCACGGGCGTTCCTTAAGGGCATGGTTGCTGCCGGATGCGGCAGCTCTTGATGGCCCTTCTACCCGTCCCGCGCACGGAAGCAAATCCGCCATCGGGATTTCAGGCTGCCTGGGTTGCTGTGTTCCAAAGAGAACCGGGCCCACGCGGCGAGCGTAGACCCGGCAGGATACTCTCAAGCTCGGAAGCGAGTGAGCGTCAGCCCAGCGCGCCGTTGTACCAGTCGTGCAGCTTGACCTCGGTCGAACTGCCAGCCTCGCTCAGCATCTTGGCAAACACCTGCGGATCCTGGGTGCCGCCGTCACGGCCGCGGTAATGATAGGGAATGGCCATCGCCGGTGCGAATTCCGCCACCGCGTCGGCAGCCTGTTCGGCATCCATCGTGAACGGCAGGTTCATGCAGACGAAGGCGAGATCGATGTTTTCAAGCGCCCGCATCTCCGGTGTTCCCTCGGTGTCGCCGGAGATGTAGATGCGGCTGCCGTCGATGGTCAGCACGAAGCCGAGATCGCCGCGGGCCTTGGGGTGGAAGTCCTGCCGGTCGGGCGACGTGTTGTAAGACGCGATGGCCGCGATCGCGATGCCCATCATCTCGGTGCTGCCGCCCGGGGCGATCACATCGGTGCGGCTCTGCAGATCCTCCGGCATCATGCCTTTCACGTCCGCGTTGGTCAGGATCGGCGCCTCAGCAAGTGCAGACAGAAGATCGGCATTGTAGTGGTCGCCATGGCGGTGGGTGATCAGGATCAGGTCCGGCTTGGGCAGCGCTTCGTACAGTGCAGGCTCGCCGACCGGGTCGACATAGATTGTTCCGGCCGGGCTCTCCATGACGAAGGAGGCGTGTTCCACCGGATGGATGACGATCTTGCCGTCCATCAGGTTGAAGCTGGCTGCATGCGCGGCCGCAAGGCCGAGCGACGGCAGCAGCGTGATGGCTCCGACAGCGGCGGCGCCGCCAACGATAAAGGTGCGTCTGGTGGTCATGGCAATCTCCTTCGGCATCGTTCTGGTTGGTGGTCTTGAAGTGTGATGCTTAGGCCAAATGCGGCAGCGGACCGGAAATTCAAGAGGGCTTCACCTCAACACCCTGATCCAGCGCGCCAGGTTCAAGAGGCTCGTCAGGGCGGCGGCGACATAGGTGAAGGCGGCGGCCTTGAGCACGCTGCGGGCGCCGGCGATGTCGTCTTCGGCGAGGTAGCCGCCCTCGCGCAGGATCGGCAGCGCCTTGTTGAAGCTCGCGTCATATTCGACCGGCAGGGTGACAAGATGCACCACGACGCGGATGCCGAGCAATCCGATGCCGATCACCGCCATGCCCAGCATCGCCGCCGGTGCGCGCAGCAGCACGGCCAGCACAGGTGCTGCGATGAAGAACACCGAGGCGATCCGGTCGGTCATCATGGCGAGGCCGACCAGCTTCTGTCTGAGCGCCAGCCCGCGCTCGCCGCGATGGTGCTGCAGCGCATGGCCAACCTCGTGCGCGGCCACCGCCACGGCCGTCAGGCTCGCGCCCTGGTAATTGGCCTGCGACAGCCGCACCATCCGCGCTTCCGGATCGTAGTGATCGCCCTTGTCGGTCATTTCCACCCCGACACCCGAAAGCTCGAAGCGCTCGACGAGATGCTGCGCCATCTCCCCGCCGGTTCCGGGAAAATCCGGCCGCTCGGCGCTGTGGCGGCGCAAGGTGTGGCCGACCCAGAATTGCGGCCCGTAGACCAGGCCCAGCACCAAGAGCACGCCGACTATCCCGAGGAATGCCATGTCAGTTCCTGTCCAGACGGAGAATTTTCATGCCCAATAGATAGGTGCCGCGCCGGCCGGATAAAGGGCCGCACAGGCGCATCGGGGAGCGAAGCGGACGGACGGGACCGTCCGGCGGCTTGACGAACCGGCCGATGTGGCCTGTTGTAGGCCTTTGCCAGCCCCGTCCCGGTCCGTGACGCGGGGCAGATCCGGAAAGGAAGCGATCCAATGACACGCCCGATGCTCCGCCCGCTCACAGCCATCACCGCCGCGCTGATCACGCTCGCGCCCGTCGCCGCCAGCGCCCAGGAAGCGGCGATCTACAGCTCGATGGACGCCGTGCACCCGGTCTGGGCCAAAGAGGCGATGGTCTCGGTGCAGGAGGCGGTGGCGGCGGAAGTCGGGCTTCAGGTACTCAAGGACGGCGGCAATGCGGTCGATGCCGGCGTCGCCGTGGCGCTGGCGCTGGCGGTCACCCTACCCCGCGCCGGAAACCTGGGCGG
>JAHJUC010000115.1 GCA_018829385.1 Alphaproteobacteria bacterium | reverse complement strand
GATCCGGACGCACCGGAAAACTGGCCGCGCAACCTGTTCGTCTGGCGCTCCAACCTTCTGGGCTCGTCAGGCAAGGGGCACGAGTACTTCCTCAAGCACCTGCTTGGCACCGATCACGGCGTCCAGGGCAAGGACCTGGGCCAGGAAGGCCGGCAGAAACCGGTCGAGGCCAAGTGGCACGACGAAGCACCGGAAGGAAAGCTCGATCTCCTGGTGACCATCGATTTCCGCATGTCGACCACCGCGGTCTATGCCGACATCGTGCTGCCGACGGCGAGCTGGTACGAAAAGGACGACATGAACACGTCCGACATGCACCCGTTCATCCATCCGCTGCAGGCGGCGGTGGACCCGGCCTATGAGAGCAAGACGGACTGGGAGATCTTCAAGGCGATCGCCAAGAAGTTCTCCGAGATCTCGCCGGAAATTCTCGGTGTGGAAACCGATGTGGTGCAACTGGCGCTGCATCATGACACGCCGTCGGAACTGGCGCAGCCGCAGGTTCTCGACTGGAAGCTGGGCGAATGCGACCTCATTCCGGGCAAGACCGCTCCGGGCTATATCGCGGTCGAACGCGATTATCCCAATCTCTACAAGCGGTTTACCTCGCTTGGTCCGCTCATGGACAAGGTCGGCAATGGCGGCAAGGGGATCACCTGGGACACCAAGATGGAGGTCCATCACCTCAAGGCGCTCAACGGCACCGTGACGGAGGAGGGAGCTTCCCAGGGGCTGGCCAGGATCGATACGGCCATCGACGCCTGCGAGGTCATCCTGATGCTGGCGCCGGAAACCAATGGCGAGGTCGCGGTCAAGGCCTGGGATGCGCTCGGCAAGCACACCGGCATCGATCACAAGCACCTGGCCGAGGTCAAGCAGGACGAGAAGATCCGTTTCCGCGACATCGCCGCGCAACCGCGCAAGATCATCTCGTCGCCGACCTGGTCGGGGATCGAGAGCGAGGAGGTCTGCTACAACGCCGGCTGGACCAACGTGCACGAGCTGATCCCGTGGCGCACCGTCTCGGGCCGCCAGCAGCTCTACCAGGACCACAAGTGGATGCAGGCCTTCGGCGAGTTCTTCGTCACCTGGCGCCCGCCGGTGGACCTGAAGACGGTCGGTCCGGACATCAACATCTCCGAACGCGACAGCGAGCCGCATGTGGTGCTCAACTTCATCACGCCGCACCAGAAATGGGGCATTCACTCCACCTATTCGGACAATCTGATGATGCTGACGCTCAACCGCGGCGGCCCGGTGGTGTGGATTTCCGAGGTCGACGCCCGCAAGGCCGGGCTGGTCGATAACGACTGGGTCGAGGTCTACAACTCGAACGGCGTTCTGACGGCGCGGGCAGTGGTGAGCCAGCGCATCAAGGAAGGCACGCTGTTCATGTATCACGCCCAGGAAAAGATCGTGAACACGCCGGGATCGCAGATCACCGGCCAGCGCGGCGGCATCCACAATTCGGTGACCCGCGCCACGCTCAAGCCGACCCACATGATCGGTGGCTACGCGCAGCTCTCCTACGGCTTCAACTACTACGGAACCGTGGGCTCCAATCGCGATGAGTTCGTCATCGTCCGCAAAATGACAAAGGTCGACTGGCTGGATCGCCCGGCCGCCCAAGTGGAGGCAGCTCAATGAAAGTCCGCGCACAAATCGGCATGGTGCTCAATCTCGACAAATGCATCGGATGCCACACCTGTTCCGTCACCTGCAAGAACGTCTGGACCAGCCGCGAGGGTGTGGAATATGCCTGGTTCAACAATGTCGAGACCAAACCCGGCATCGGTTACCCGAAGGACTGGGAAAACCAGAAGCGCTGGAACGGCGGCTGGACCCGGACCAAATCCGGCAAGCTGCAGCCCAAGCAGGGCGGCAAGTGGCGGATCCTGGCCAATATCTTCGCCAACCCGGATCTTCCCGAAATCGACGATTTCTACGAGCCGTTCGATTTCGACTACGACCATCTCAAGTCGGCGCCGGAGATGGAGGCGTTCCCGACCGCGCGGCCGCGCTCGAAGATCTCCGGCAAGCGCATGGAAAAGATCGAATGGGGGCCCAACTGGGAGGAAATCCTCGGCGGCGAGTTCGCCAAGCGCAGCCAGGATTACAATTTCGAGGGCATAGAGAAGGAGATCTACGGCGAATACGAAAACACCTTCATGATGTATCTGCCGCGGCTGTGCGAGCATTGCCTCAACCCGGCTTGCGTCGCCTCCTGCCCATCGGGCGCGATCTACAAGCGCGAGGACGACGGCGTCGTGCTGATCGACCAGGAAAAATGCCGCGGCTGGCGCATGTGCGTCTCGGGCTGCCCCTACAAGAAGATCTACTACAACTGGGAAAGCGGCAAGTCGGAGAAATGCACCCTGTGCTATCCGCGCCTGGAATCGGGTCAGCCGACGGTCTGTTCGGAAACCTGCGTCGGCCGCATCCGCTATCTGGGCGTCATGCTCTACGACGCCGACAAGATCTCGCAGGCTGCGGCCACCGAGAACGAGAAGGAACTCTACGACGCCCAGCTCGGCGTCTTCCTCGATCCCAACGATCCCGAGGTGATTGCGGCCGCCCGCGCCGAAGGCATTCCGGAAGACTGGATCAAGGGCGCGCAGAATTCGCCGGTGTGGAAGATGGCGATGGAGTGGAAGATCGCCTTCCCGCTGCATCCCGAATACCGCACCCTGCCCATGGTCTGGTACGTGCCGCCGCTGTCGCCGATCCAGAATGCGGCGGAAGCGGGCGCCATCGGTTCGATCGACAACATGCCGGATGTGAAATCGCTGCGCATCCCGGTGCGCTATCTCGCCAACATGCTGACCGCCGGCGACGAACCGCCGGTGATCGCAGCCCTCGAGCGGATGATGGCGATGCGCGCCTACATGCGCTCGAAGACGGTGGATGGCGTGGTCAATCTCGGCGTTGCCAACCGCGTCGGGCTGACGCCGCACCAGATCGACGAGATGTACCAGCTGATGGCGATCGCCAATTACGAGGACCGGTTTGTCATCCCGACAACGCACCGGGAGCTGGTCGAAGACGCCTATGACCTGAAGTCCGGTTGCGGCTTCACCGACGGCAATGGCTGCTCGTCCGGCACGTCCAAAGGCAAATTGTTCGGCGGCGGCAAGAGCTTCCGCTCACCCACGGAGTTCCTGTCATGACCCGCACATTCAAGGCCCTGTCGGCAGTGCTGACATACCCGTCCACCGAGCTGCAGCAGGCCATTCCGGAGATCCGGGATGTGCTTGAGGCGGAGGCCATCGTCTCGGCGGACGCGCTTGACGCCATCGAACCGCTGCTGAGCGAATTCGAGACCGGCGACATCTTCGATCTGCAGGAGCGCTACGTGCTCTTGTTCGACCGGTCGCGGACGCTGTCGCTCAACCTGTTCGAGCACATCCACGGCGAGGGCCGGGACCGGGGCGGGGCGATGGTCGACCTGCTCGAGACCTACCGCGCCCGCGGCTTCGATCTGGTCGCGACCGAACTGCCCGATCATCTCCCGGTGCTGCTCGAATTCATCTCGACGCTGTCGCTTGCCGAGGCGCGCGAGATGCTGGCCGACGCCGGCCACATCATCGCCGCCCTGGCAGAGCGGCTGACCCGGCGCGAGACGCCTTATGCAGCGGTGCTGGTCGCCTTGTCGGAGATCGCGCAGGCCTCGATCGAGACCGAAGAAGCCCAGGCGCTGATCGCCGAGAAGGATGACGATCCCGAGGATCTCGAGGCGCTCGACGCGGTCTACGAGGAGGCGATGGTCACCTTCGGCCCCGATCCGAACGCCGGCTGCCCCATCAGCCGCGATATTCTGGCCCGTATGGACGAGCCGCTCCGGCCGGCTTCCGCCTGACACGAAAGGACGAACATCATGAGCTATTTTCTTTTCGGAGTTCTTCCGTACCTGGCGCTGACCGTGCTGGTGGTCGGATCCATCGCGCGCTACGAGCGCGACCCATTCACCTGGAAATCATCGTCCAGCCAGCTGTTGCGCCGCAAGCAGCTGGTCTGGGGCTCGATCCTGTTTCATGTCGGCGTGCTGATCGTGTTCTTCGGCCACCTCGTTGGCATGCTGACGCCAGTCGAGATCTTTCACATGCTGGGCATGAGCTACGGCTTCAAGCAGGTGCTGGCGATTGTCGTCGGCGGCGTGGCCGGCGCAATGGCCATTGTCGGCGGCGCCATGCTGCTGCACCGCAGGCTGTTTGATCCGCGGGTCAGGGCCAACTCGTCATTCGCCGACACCGCTATCCTGGTTCTGCTCTGCGCCCAGCTCGTCCTCGGCCTCGGCACCATCCTGGTCTCCATCCAGCATCTGGATGGCGGCGAGATGGTCAAGTTCATGATGTGGGCGCAAGGCATCTTCACCCTGCAGGCGGGCGCCTGGGAACTCGTCGCCGATGTGCACTGGATCTTCAAGCTGCATATCCTGCTCGGCCTGGTGATCTTCATCCTGTTCCCGTTCACCCGGCTGGTGCACATGCTCTCGGTTCCGGTGCGCTACGTGTTGCGCCCGGGTTACCAGATCGTCCGCACCCGCAAGCACAAGGTAAATCTGGGGCCAAGACCATGAAACAGACCTTCACCGACATTTCCGTCAACGGCGAAGCCATCTCGCCGGAACTGATCGCCACCGAAGCGCAGAACCATCCGGCGCCGAAGGGCAAGCCGGGCATGGCCTGGATGGCGGCGGCGCGGGCACTTGCGGTCCGCACGCTGATCCTGCAGGAAGCACGGCGGCGCGGACTTGCGGCCTCGCCATTGGAACTTGCGCCGGGGCTCTGGGAAACCGAGGAAGAGGCGATCATTCGCCAGGTTCTCGATGACGCGGTCGAGGTGGAAACCCCGACGCCTGAGGCCGTTCGCGCGGCCTACGAGGCCGATCCGGAACGGCACCGCGCGCCCTCGCTTTATGAAGCCGCGCATATCCTGTTCCCAGCCCGTCCCGACGATGTGGTGGCGCGCAAGGTGGCGAAGGATCAGGCCGTCGCGGTTCTCGGCAAGATCAAGGCCGAGCCGAAAGCCTTCGATGCGTTGGCACGGGACCATTCCGCCTGTTCGTCGCGCGCCAATGGCGGCCGGCTGGGGCAGATCTCCGCCGGCGACACGGTGGCCGAATTCGAGGCCGCACTGTCGGCGCTCAACGAGGGCGAGATTGCGGCCGAGCCGGTGGAGAGCCGCTACGGCTTTCATATCATCCGGCTCGACGCCCGGGCGGAAGGCGAAATCCTGCCGTTCGAAGCGGTGGAGACCGCCTTGCGCTCGGCCCTGGAGAAGGCTGCCTGGGTTCGCGCCAGCCGCGCCTTTGTCGATGGCCTCGCCGAACAGGCGCAGGTCACCGGCATCACGCTCAGGGCGGCCTGAGCCGTCTGGCCTGTACCTGCCGCGGCATGATCAGTCGCGGCAGGGACTTTCATTTCCACCGGTTGCGGGCGTAATCTCGCGTCAGGTCCTGCCGGAAAACGAGGAGCAATCATCATGGCGTTGGCCTTTGTGAGAACCACCGAGCGCGGATTGACCGACCGGCTGTTGTGGGAGTTTGCCGACCGTCTGCAGGAGCGCGGGTTCAACCTCGCCGGAGTGGTGCAGACCAACAGCGACCGGCCCGGTTCGCATCATTGCGACATGGATGTACGGGTTTTGCCTGCCGGCCCGGTGATCCGCATCAACCAGGTGCTGGGCGAGGAATCGCGCGGCTGCCGCCTCAATCCGGTAGCGCTCGAGGAAGCCGTTGCGCTGGTCGAGGCCGGGCTCGAGCGTTCGCCGGACCTGCTGATCATCAACAAGTTCGGCAAGCACGAAGCCGAGGGCAGGGGCTTCCGGCCCCTGATCGCCGAGGCGCTGGCCCGCGACATCCCCGTGCTGTTGGGCGTCAACGCGCTCAACAGCCAAGCTTTCGAAGAGTTCAGCGGCGGTTATGCCGAGGAGATCGTGGCCAATGCCGAAGGCTTGGCCGCATGGTTCGGGTGTTTTCAGAGACTGCCTGCCTGACAAGACGTCCATGCTTCGCGTCCAAGGCCTGATCTCGTTTCTCAGGCGGGGGGACTCGTGCGGTGCAAGCGGGGCGGTGTTTTCGCCAGAGGCCGAAACGAAAAATCCTCCCTTCGGGTCAGAAGGGAGGATCCAAAGGCAATGGGCAGATGTTAGCCGCCGAAACCGAAGCCGGGAGGCATGTCTGTCAGTGTGACGCCGTAGGTCTCGAGACTCTTCAGGATCCAGGTCTGGTTGTTGCCGATCCGGCGATTGTATTCCGCCCAGCCAGAAACGAAGCTCTTGAAGACTTCGTCCGTGCCATAGTTGACCGCGATGACGGAAGGTGTCGAAAGAACCGGTGTCGGAACCTTGACAGCGCCGATGGTCGGGGCCTTCTTCGAGATCACCAGGCCGTTGAGCATGGTGTTGACGAGGCCGTCCGCCTTGCCGGTGGTGACCGCGACGATGGCTTCGTCGCGGGTCTTGAAGCGAAGGATGTTGGCATTCGGCAGATACTGCTGCGTCATCAGGTCCTGGGCCGAGCCGAGGTCGACGGCGAAGGTGTATTTCGCGTCGTTGAGTTCGTTCCAGCTCTTGCCCGTCAGTTCGTCATTGGCCGAAACGATGACGAAGCTGTTGTAGTAGGTCGGGTCCGAAAAGGAGACCGACATGGCGCGGACCGGGGTCGCGGTCACGGCGAACGCCATGTCGACCTTGCCGCTCTGCACGTCGAGGATGGCATTTGCCCAGCTCGATTCGACCACTTCCAGCTTGACGTCGAGGGTCTTGGCGATGTCGCTCGCCATGTCGATGACGAAGCCCTGCCATTCATTGGTGCGCGGATCCTTGTTGAAGTAAGGAACCTCGTTGAGAATTGCCGGTATGCGAAGCACGCCGCGTTCGCGGATTTCGTCGATGGTGCCGGCGGAGGCAGTCGTTCCCAGAACGGAAAGCGCCATGGCCGCCAGGCCGCAGATCTTTGCGATTAGTTTCATTGTCAGGTTCTCCATTGTTCCCCGAAAACTCCTCAGTGTCCGTTCCCGCGGCGGGAAGTTCCCTGTGCGGTGTCAACGGCCACGGGTAGCCTAGCCGGTAAAAGAAGGGGGACAATGCTAGAGAACCCGAGCCACTTATCCGCTTTTTTGTATGTGGCCGGTCACAATGGAGGGTGGGACAGCTCGCCGCCACGGGGTGGTTCGAGAACCGGACCAACGAGTTCGCGCTGGCAATCCTCGAACAATTGCTGCACCGTCGGGTGCTTCTGCAGGAAGCCGGCGCTGCCGAAATACACGCGGACTTCCGGCAGGTTCGTCAAACGCGTGCTGCTGATCGTTGGATCTTCCGGACCGACACACCAGGATGGAATGATCGAGAACCCCAGCCCTTCCTCGACACAGCGCTTGACGCTGGAACTGCCCGAGGCCGAGATCACCGGCTGGACGACCGAGCCGTCGCGGCCGAGAAAATCGACGGCCAGGTTTCTCAGCGTCTGTCCGGGCTCGTAGGTGATGAAGGGACGCCCCTTTGCCCAGGACGGGATGTCGAGCAGCGCCGGTGCATCACCCCATGCGCGGGGGTAGACCAGGCTCAGCCGGTAGCTGCCCAGAAGCCGCTGGGGCACGACCGGGTCGCCGAAATAGCGCTCTGAAATGCACACGTCGAGACTGCCGTTCTTGACCAGTTCGGCAAGCACGGTGTCGCGCTCGTAAACCGCGAACTCCATCTCCGGAAAGCACTCGCGAAATCGCGACAGCACTTTCGGAAACAGGTAGAAGAAGATCGCCTGCGGCATGCCCACCCTCAGCGACGAACGCTGGCTCTCGATCAGCTTCGACAGCCGCTCCAGCATGATGTCGAGTTCGGGATGCAGCAGATTG
>JAHJUC010000736.1 GCA_018829385.1 Alphaproteobacteria bacterium | reverse complement strand
GCCGCTTGGCGATCAACGGCACCAGCTGGCGCGGCGAGAGTTCGCCGGTCCAGGGGATCAGCCGCCGTCCGGTCTCATCGTGCTTGCCGACCATCCGTTGCGGCTTGTCGCCGGGCCAGTCGTAGAAATATTCCTTGAACTGGCTCTCGATGATGCCGCGCTTTTCCTCGATCACCACCACTTCGCGCTTGCCCCGGACGAAATCGAGCGCCGCGCGCCGCGCCAGGGGCCAGACCATGCCGACCTTGTAGATGTCGATACCCAGCGCCCGGCAGCGGGCCTCGTCAAGCCCGAGCAGCCTGAGCGCCTCCATCAGGTCGAGATGCGCCTTGCCGGTGGTGACGAAGCCGAACCGTGCATCGCGTACGCCGTAGATCGCCCGGTCGATCGGGTTGGCCTCGGCGAAGGCGAATGCGGCATGTTTCTTGGCCTCCATCCGCTCCTCGATCTGCGGGCCGGGCAGGTCGGGCCAGCGGTAGTGCAGGCCGGTGGCGGGGATCTGGAAGTCGGGCTTGGCGAACACCCGGTCAGGCTTCAGCAGGAAGGAGCTCGCGCCCTCAACCGTCTCCGAAATTGCCTTGAAGCCGACCCACATGCCTGAATAGCGCGACAGCGCGTAGCCGTACTCGGCATACTCGAGATACTCGGCGACGCTCGCCGGATTGAGCGTCGGCATGAACCAGGCCATGAAAGCCACGTCCGACTGGTGCGGCATCGAGGACGAGACGCAGCCATGGTCGTCGCCCGCCACAACCAGCACGCCGCCATGCGGCGAGGAGCCGTAGGCGTTGCCGTGCTTGAGCGCATCGCCGGCCCGGTCGACGCCGGGACCCTTGCCGTACCAGAGCCCGAACACGCCCTCGACCTGCCGGTTCGGATTGGTTTCCACCTGCTGCGAGCCGAGCACCGCGGTCGCCGCCAGGTCCTCGTTGACTGCCGGCAGAAACTCGATCCCGTCTTTTTCAAGTCGCGCCTTCTGCCGCCACAATTCCATGTCGAGGCCGCCCAGCGGCGAGCCGCGATAGCCCGAGACGAAGCCGCCGGTCCTGAGCCCCGCTTCGCGGTCGCGCCGTGCCTGGTCGAACAGCGCCCGGACCAGCGCCTGGGTGCCGGTCATGAACACGCGGCCGGATGCGAGCGCGTAGCGGTCGTTGAGCGTGTAGGCGGATGGGGCAGGGGTATGGAATGTCATGGGCAGCTCCTCTGCCCGCCAATATACCACTCCCGCACTGGCAGATCTTGCCAGATTGGCCGGCCTCAGTCATGAATATGAAAGATATATCCATATTTGGCTTTTTGGAAGAAAGGATCATCCGCGTGGCAAGAGAATTTGAAATGCAGCCGGCAGACCGGCAGATCCTCAAGGCGCTGCAGGACGATGGCCGCATCTCCAACCAGGATCTGGCCGAGCACGCGGGCATGTCGGCGTCCGCCTGCTGGCGGCGGGTCAAGGCGCTGGAGGAGGAGGGCGTCATCGAGCGCTACACAGCCCTCGTCAACCCCGAAGCCGTCGGCCTCAATTTCCACGCGATGGTCCATGTGGTGCTCTCGCGCCACCAGGCCGGCCACGTCGAAAACTTCATCCAGGCGGTGATGGGCCGCGCGGAAGTGCTCGACTGCTTCGCCACCACCGGCGACGCCGATTATCACCTGCGCATCCGCTGCCGCGACCTCGCGGCCTACAACGCGTTCCTGGAGGATTTCATGTTCGCGCTGGAAGGTGTTTCAACGGTCAAGACCAATCTGATCCTGAGGCAACTGAAGCACGAGACTCGGGTGCAGGTGTGAGAGTTAGCTCCGCACCACCACGGTGCCCAAGAGCCAGTCGTGCACGGTCTGCTTGCGGTCGAGCACCAGCGTGGCGAGCAGGATGAACGGGGTCAGGACGGCGTTCAGCGCCCAGAACAGAACGCCGTGGACGACGGCGAGCATGAAATCGACCGGGCGGCCGTCGAGGCGGGCGACGCGGATGCCCATCATCCGCATGCCGGGCGTGGCCTGGTTCGGCCCGCCCATCGACATGCCGATATAGGGAATGGCGACCAGCAGGAACAGGATCGGGTAGAGGAAGAAACCCAGCCCCAGCGTGAAGATGCCGATGAAGAAGATCAGGATCGCCACCGGCACGCACAGCGCCAGCACGATGGCGTAGTCGATGAAGAACGCCAGCACGCGTTTCGTGCGCACGCCGTCATAAAGCGCGAAGTCGTCATAGGCCCCGATCGAGGGATCATCTGCACGGTCCTGGAACGGCTGGCTCATTTTTATCTCCTGTCATCGGCACGGGCATTTTTGCCGCGTCGGGAAAGATGTAGGAAGTCAGGCGCTGCACTTAAAGGGTTTGCCGACGGTTTGGCTCCAAGGCCCACATACCAAGGCGCAAGATTGTCTGGTGCCGTGGACTGACATCTCGCCTCCGTCATGCCGGGCTTGACCCGGCATCCAGCAGGCGAGCGTCCGCGAGCCGTTGGACTCTGGTTCGTTTTGACGCCGAAGGGGTCTCTCACCGCGCCGACGCGCGGTGGCTGGATTCCGGCTCGGAGGCCGGAATGACGGAAATCGAGGAATGGTCGCGCTTTTCACGAGCATCGCATGCGCAAACGCTTACCCGCTTCACCAGCCTCCCTTGGCGAGCAGCCGGGCCGCTTCCGGGGCGAAATAGGTGAGCACCCCGTCGCAGCCGGCGCGTTTGAAGGCGAGCAGCTTCTCCATCATGATCCGTTCGCCGTCGATATAGCCGGCGGCGTGGCCGGCCTTGATCATCGAGTATTCGCCCGACACCTGGTAGGCGAAGGTCGGCAGGCCGTAGGTGTCCTTCAGCGCCCGGCAGATGTCGAGATAGGGCAGGCCGGGCTTGACCATCAGCATGTCGGCGCCTTCCTCGACATCCATACCGGCATCGCGGATTGCTTCCATGGCGTTGGACGGATCGAGGTAATAGGTTCGCTTGTCACCCTTCAAGAGCCCCGAAGTGCCGATCGCCTCGCGGTAGGGGCCGTAGCAGGCGGACGCGAACTTGGTCGCATAGGACATGATGCTGACTGACTGGTGCCCGGCCGCGTCAAGCGCGTGGCGGATGGCGCCGATGCGTCCGTCCATCATGTCGGACGGCGAGATGATGTCGGCCCCGGCATCGGCCTGATGCACGGCGGCCGCGGCGATCTGGCGGACCGTCTCGTCGTTGACGATTTCGCCGTCGCGCAGGATGCCGTCGTGGCCGTGGCTGGTGAACGGGTCGAGCGCCACGTCGGTGATGATGCCGATGTTGGGCACCGCCTGCTTGATGGCGCGGGTGGTCTGGTTGATCAGATTGTCCGGATCGAGAATGTGCGAGCCGGTCTCGTCGCGCTTGTCCATCTCGACATTGGGGAAGGTGGCAAGCGCCGGGATGCCGAGATCGGCCGCCATCCTGGCCGCTTCCACCGCGTGATCGACGCTCATCCGGTTGACGCCGGGCATGGCGTCGATCGGTTCGGTGATTCCCGTGCCGGGAATGATGAAGATCGGCCAGATCAGGTCATCGACGGTCAGCCGCGTCTCGCGGGTCAGCCGGCGCGACCAGTCGGCGATCCGGGTGCGGCGCATGCGCCGGTGGCCGGTGATCTCGTCGACATCGCTGGCCGCCGCCGCCTTCAGTCCCGCAGCCGTGTTTTTCGAACCCTCGCCCATCTTCTTTCCATCCCCTGGCTTCTTTCACGCCCGAGGTCCCCTATAGGCTCGCCGGCGCTTGTGTCAGTCGCTTTAGACCGCACCGGAGGTCGGGCGGTCAAGCCGGACAAATCATCTCACGCCATGCCGGAGGGACGCACGGGCTTGCACCGCAGGCTGCGCATTGGCTATGACAGGGACCCGCGAGGGAGGTCTCATCACCTCCGCGCCCCGGACAACGAGGTCCCAATGATGGCGATATTGCAGATCGGAACCGCCCCGGAAGTCGGCACGGGCGCGCTTGAGGCCAGTTTCCGGCTGTTCACGCGGCTGGTGGCGCTGAGCTGCCTTCTTGCCGGCCTGCAGTACTGGGGACGGCTGATCGGCTATTCCGACGGCGGCGTCTACCGCTTCGACCTGATCCCGTCCTATTGGCAGCTGGCCTCGGCGTCGCTCGCCGTGCTGCTGCCGGTGGCGGCCGTCGGATTGTGGATGCAGGTCTCCTGGGGCCCCGTTCTCTGGGTGGTGGCGGCCGGTTCGGAAATCATCATGCACAAGGGCCTGCCGCTCTGGTTCGGCGAGCGGCCGCTCTTGGTCATGGCGCACGCCGTGGTGATCACGGTCTATGTCGGGTTCCGTGTCGCGCTGCTCGTCAAGCAGCGTTACGACGCCAGGCAGGTAACACCTGATTCACTTTGATTGACGGATGGTCACGGGTAACCCGCTGTTAAGCTTGCAGTTTAAGTAGAATTTTAGGCGTATTCGATAGGGTCTGTCTCAAGGCGGGAACAAAATCCGCCACAACAAACAGTGAGGCAGTCATCATGTCATATACCAATTCAGCCGTAGCGACCGGGTCCAAATCCGCCGTTGCAAACGACGAGTCCGAGGCCCTGCGTGATCTCTATCTTGAATCGCTGCAGCTGGTCGAGCGGCTCCACCGCCGTCTTCTCGATGTCATCAAGGACGAGTTCGACCGCGCCAACCGCACCGATATCAACGCCGTCCAGGCATTGCTGCTGTTCAACATCGGCAATTCCGAGCTGACGGCGGGTGAATTGCGCAGCCGCGGCTACTATCTCGGCTCCAACGTGTCCTACAATCTCAAGAAGCTGGTCGATCTCGGCTACATCAATCACCAGCGCTCGCGGGTCGACCGCCGCGCGGTCCGCATCAGCCTCACCGAGCACGGCGCCGAGATCGCCGAAACCGTCGGCGCGCTCTATGACCGCCACATCAACTCGATCGCCAAGGTTGGCGGCATTGGCGCCAGCGAGTTCGAGGAACTCAACAAGCTGATGCAGCGCCTTGACCGGTTCTGGAACGACCAGATCCTCTATCGCCTCTAATCGGACAAATCCCTCAAGAACAAAAAACGGCAGGCTCGAACCTGCCGTTTTTTGCATTTCTGGACCCGGCGTTGCGGGGGAGGCTATTCCGATCGCAGAAATTTCAAGCGGCAGGGAGAGCGTCCATACAGTGGGCCACCCGCATCATGGTCCGCGGCCGGGGCGGATCCGGCCCCGGACCATGAATTAGCCATATTGCCGTGAAATCGGATGTGGTAAGCAAAGGCTTGAAAACACCGAGCGGGCTTGCGGGCTTTTTGTCATGCCGCATGCTCACGCAAAAGTGTTGCGGCAAGCTTGACGG
>JAHJUC010000735.1 GCA_018829385.1 Alphaproteobacteria bacterium | reverse complement strand
GGCCGAGGCCTATTTCTGCGGCGACGACGTGCTGTCGATCGGCGCGCTCAGCGCCATAGCCGACAGCGGCCTGACGGTGCCCGGCGACATCGGCATCATCGGGCTCAACGACATGGAGATGGCCGGCTGGGAGAACATCAATCTTACCACCATCCGCCAGCCGATCAGCCAGATCATCGATTCCTCGATCGAGCTGATCGTCTCGATGCTGGAAAATCCCGACCGCTACCCCGAAGCCCGGCTGTTTCCCTGCAAGGTGATCGAGCGCGGCACGCTGAGGCCTGTTGGTTGATCGCGGGCCAGACCCCGTCCACCATCACAACATCTGCGCCTTTTCGACCAGGTCCCGCTTCTCCGGATAGGCCGAGGTGTCGATGCCGCGCTCGGCGAGCGCCTGGCGCAGCTCTTCCTCGCTCAACGCCTCGATCGCCTCGCTGGTCATCGCCATGAAATTGAGCTTGCGCCTGAGCGGCGGGTTGAGCTCGCCGAACACGCTCTTGTTCTCAAAGGCGAATTCCCGCGCATACTTGCCCATGAAATGGTCGAGGAAGGTGTTGAGCGCCGGCCTGACCCGCGGATCATCCGTCATCTCGGCTTTGCAGGCGTCGAGTGTTTCGACCATCAGCGTGGTCCAGCGCTCGGCGCCGCGGTCGTTCATCAGCTGCATGGCGTTGTGGGTGTGGTGGAAGCTCAGCCTGAAATCGGCGCCGTGATAATACGGACCGCCGCCCATCACGTCGGCCCACATCGAGGCCTGGGTGTTGACGTGGTGGTTGACGCCGCCGACGCGGGCGAAGACGGAAACGAACCAGTCCTCGTCGGCAAACACGCGGGTGTAGAAATCCTCGACGATGCGGACGATCCGGTCCGGCCCGAGCACCGAGAACAGCTGCCAGAACTGGATCGGCTTCGAGGTGTCATTGGAGGCGTCGAGCGAGATGATCTGCGCCATCCGGTGGGCGTTGTCGGGCAGCAGCTTCTTCTCGATGGCCGAGGTGATGTAGTCCCGCTGGATCTTTTCCGTCATGTAGCCGTGCCGTGTCGGAAAGTGCGGATAGGTGGGTGTTGTCACGCGGCGTGTCCTTTGCCTGCCCGGCGCCCGCCGGGCGCCCGACCGGGAATTGCATTTCGGTTCGTCCGCCTATTTAGGAAAGAGCCGCCGGCAATACAATCGACCGCGCCGCCGCCCCGGCAGGCGGTGAACGGCGACATGAAAGCGCATCGGCCTTTTGACCATGGCCTTGGCCGCCGTCAGGGTTCAAGCTGCCGCCAGACGATTCCAGCGCAGGGGCGGGACACACGCAATGGCAGGCCATCACCATCATCACCAGCACATGGATCCCGGCGCCGGCGACACGCGCGTCGCCTGGGCGGTCGCCGTCAATCTGGCGCTGACGCTGGCGCAAATCATCGGCGGCATCCTTTCCGGCAGCCTGGCGATGATCGCCGACGCCATCCACAATCTCTCCGACGCGTTCTCGCTGATCATCGCCTTCTTCGCCCGCAAGATCGCCCGGCGTCCCGCCGATGGCAGCATGACCTTCGGCTATGGCCGGGCCGAGGTGGTGGCGGCGCTGATCAACTACACCACGCTGATCGTGATCGGCTTCTATCTCGTCTACGAGGCGGTGATGCGGTTCATCGAGCCGTCCGGCGTCGATGGCTGGCTGGTGGTGATCATCGCCGGCGTGGCGCTGGCCGTCGATGCGATCACCGCGCTTCTGACCTACAGCCTGTCAAAGGAAAGCGTCAACATCCGCGCCGCCTTCCTGCACAATGTCGCCGATGCGCTGGGCTCGATTGCGGTGATCTTCGCCGGCACGCTGATCATCCTTTACGACTGGCTGTGGATCGACCCGGCGGTGACGCTGATGATCGCTGGCTACATCCTGTGGATGTCGGTCTCGGAAATCGGCAATGTCATCCGCATCCTGATGCTCGGTGCCCCGCCGGAGCCGAGCGCGGCACAGGTGATAAAAACCATCGAAGCCATCGACGGCGTCCAGAGCGTGCACCACCTGCACCTGTGGCAGATGCAGGAACACGAAGCGGCGCTCGACGCGCATCTGGTCATCGATGCAGGCCGTTGGAGCGACGCCGACGCGATCAAGCTGGCGGTGAAGAACGCCCTCAAGCAGGAGTTCGATCTCGGCCACACGACGCTGGAACTGGAATGCGCCCGGCACGCCTGCGTCGGAGCTGGGGTGATCGGGTGAGGGGAAAGCAGAACCGCCCGGCGCGACAGTGCTCCCGGGACCCCGCTGCCGTTTGCCGGCGGCATCCTTCAGGTTTTTCCAGATCCGGCAGCCCGAGTAACAGTTCGGCGACCAAGACACGCCTGGGACTGCAAGGACAGGCCGCCGCCTCGGCTTTGGTCCGGTTCTGGGCCTGGCCCCGTCAGATTGCCGGATTATGGGGACGGCAAACCCGTTAATTGAGGCAAATCAATAAATGTGGTTCGGATCTGTGCGACAAGTTCCTCAAAGGAGGAACCTGACATGTACAAAAATATCCTTGTGGCGGTGGCCCTTGATCACACACATGATGTTGCCGGCGCCTTTGCCGCAGCCCGATCGCTTGCCGATGAAGGCGCATCCGTAACCGCTTTGAATGTGCTGGAGGAGATGCCCTCTTACGTGGTGCCATATCTTCCTCCGGAGCACTTCAGGAGCCGGCATGAGGAAGCCGAAGCGATGCTGAAAGCCCAGCTTGGGGGCGTTGCCGATGTCAAGCCCGTCGTGGTCAGCGGACATCCCGGCACAACGATTGTCGAGTACGCCACCGAGCACGACGTCGATTGCATCGTGATCGCGTCTCACCGTCCCGGCCTGCAGGACTATTTTCTCGGTTCGACAGCGGGCAGGGTGGTTCGGCACGCGCCCTGTGCGGTGCACGTGGTCCGATAGGTCTTCCGGCCCGACCAGATGAGCCCGTTGCGCATCTGGACGTGCGGAGCGTGGCTGCTTGCCTCGCGGTCAGGCACGGATTTCGCCGCCGAGGGATAGGCAGCCATTGCAGGGAGAGCGTCTGTGATGGTTGCGCCCGATTTCCGCAACCGGCTGCGCCGCGCCGGCCTTCACCCCGCCGCATCCCGCCACAGCGCCGCGATCCTGCTCTGCACCAGTTTCCGGTCGTCCCTGAGCAGGTTCCTGACGATGTCGCGGACCTGTTCATGCAGTTCCACCGAGCGGGCCGCCATCACGGTGCGCAGGATGGCGATTTCGGCCGTGTCGCCGATCGCGTCCGGTTCCGCGGCGATCAGGGCCTCGAGGTTGTCGAGATCGTGGTCGTCGCCGAGCGCCTCACCGGCAAGATCGGCGATTTCAGCGCGCATTGCCATGTCGCCGGGCCAGGCGGAGCTCAACAATTGAACATGCATGCGGTGATACTTGATGCGCTTGCGCAAGTCGTGCCAGTCCTCGGTGTGGCTGCTGGCCGTCGCCGCTTCGAGCGCCCGAACCGCGCGGCCGTAGGTCCTGGCAACGCCGCTCGCCAGCACTTCGACAGCCTTGGCCTTGCCCTTCGGCAGCCTGAGCCCCGAAAGCGCGGCGATGCCGTCCTCGCAGCCGGCAATTGCCGCCGTGATCCGGGCGTCGAGATCGGTTTCCGCGGTGGCGATGCGGTCGCGGCGGGCGGCCAGCCGGTCGCGGATGGCGAACAATGCGTCATGGTTCTCGGCCGTCGCCTTGCTGGCCAGCAAATGATCCATCGCCTCGACCAGCGCGGTGGCGTCGCGGACGGTCGAGAGCGTCGACGCAATGTCGCGCACCCGGGCGTTTTCGCGCGCGCAGAATTCGGGGGCGGCGTCGCGGACCAGCCGGAACAGGCCCCTGAGCCGCTTGAAGCGCTTGCGGGCGTCGTGGATGGCTTCATGCGGGCCGCGCGGCTGATCGCGCAGCTGGCCTATGGCGCCGGCGTACTGGATCCTGGCGACGCGGACAACTTCGCCGGTCAGCGGCTTGCCGGGGCGGAGCTGGTAGCTCATCGGCGCTGAGCCTCGGGCCAGCCGTTGATCGCCAGCATGGCGTTGGACCAGGCCGCTTCACCGGTGACCTCGCGTCCGAGCCAGGCGGGCAGTGCCGGATCATCGCTCTCCGAGCCCATCTCGACCTCAGCGGTGACGAGGCCCGCGAGTTTGCCTTCATAGGCATCGACCTCCCAGACGAAGCCACCGATGGTGAGGATATGGCGGGTCTTCTCGATCAGCCGCCCGCGACTGGCTTCGCTCATGGCGCGGGCATCGGCAACGGGGATGGCATATTCGAATTCGTGCCGGGTCATCGCCGTCACACCGACCTTCACGGTCAGCTCGGCCCTCGTCTCGTCATAGATGCGCACCCGAATCGAGGTGTCGCCATCGACGGCGACATAGGCCTGGACGATAGCTTGCGAGCTCTCGACCGCATCGCGCCAGGCGTCGGTCTCGACGAGGAATTTGCGTTCGATCTCAAGGGTCATGCCCCATCTTCGACCGGATGGGCCGGATTTGCAATCGAAGTTGCAGCGCCGGTTGCCGGGCGCGCCGTTGCCCCGACCGACCGAAGTTACGCGCAGCGATAGAGCCGCACCGGCTTGGCGGTGCCGCGGGCGATCACGCCCTTTGCCTCGAGATC
>JAHJUC010000114.1 GCA_018829385.1 Alphaproteobacteria bacterium | reverse complement strand
GGCTCTCGTCTTCCTCAATCCTGACATGGCCAAACAGGCTCCCTTCATCCGCAAGCGTGCGGCCCATCTGTTCTCCAAGAGCCGGTTCATCGCCGCCCAGTTCGATGCC
The DNA here is from genome assembly GCA_018829385.1 of Alphaproteobacteria bacterium. GTDB lineage: Bacteria > Pseudomonadota > Alphaproteobacteria > Rhizobiales > Rhizobiaceae > Hoeflea. The sequence goes on along the minus strand of JAHJUC010000114.1, from coordinate 7,990 downwards.
TATTTCGAGAACGGCCTCTGGCTCGAGACCGCCCGCCACGCCAATGCCATGTCCGCCCGGCTGCAGGCCGGGATCACCAGTTCGGGCAATGCACGGCTGGCCTGGCAGAGCCCGGCAAACGAAACCTTCCCGATTGTCTCCAAGGCGCTTGCCAAGGAACTCGCTGCAAAGGGCGCCATGTTCTACGAATGGTCGGCGCCGCGCTCGGCCGCTCATCTGGTCGGTCCGGATGAAACCATGCTCCGGCTGGTGACGAGTTTCGCCACCACGCAGGATCACGTCGACCGGTTTATCGACCTCGTCGGCTAAACCCGCTCAACACCCGCGAAAACGGCCGCTCGGAAAGTACAAACGCATCACGGAAAGCTCACGCCCAAGTGATGCCAGATAACGTGCGCTTGATTTCCAAGTGATGCGACAATTCGTCATGGTTGTTCTGCCGGACAAGGACAGTCCGGAAAAAGATCAGAACATCCAAGGAGAACACAATGTCGCAGAAGACACTTATCGGTGCATCGGCTCTGGCTGGCGCAGTCGCCATGGCGATTTCGGGCGCAACCTTCCTCGCCTCGACCCAGGGCGCAGCCGCTGCCACCGAAAAATGCTATGGCGTGGCCATGGCCGGCAAGAATGATTGCGCAGCCGGTCCCGGCACCACTTGCGCCGGAACCTCCAAGGTCGACTACCAGGGCAACGCCTGGAAGAACGTCGACGCTGGCACCTGCACCACGATGAGCCTCGAAGGCGGTCGCATGGGTTCGCTCGAGCCGCTTGATCGCGACCTGCCGGCCTGATCCGAAAACACCCGGTAAACGGAGTCACGAGATGACGCAGTCCGCCCCCAAATCGCCGATTGTCGAGACGTCTCGTTTCCCGACCGGCCCGCTCCCGCCACGTGCGGGGGCGGGCCTGAAGACCGAACATGTCGATGCCATTCTGGCTGATGAGCACAGAATCGGATTTCTTGAGGTTCACGCCGAAAACTACATGGGTGGCGGCGGCCCCGCCCATCGTGCGCTTGCCGCCATTCGCCGCGAATTCCCGCTCTCGGTCCACGGCGTCGGCCTTTCGATTGGCTCCGAAGGCGGCATTGACCCGGTACATCTCGAACGCCTTGCCGGCGTCGTCGAGCGCTACGAACCGGCCATGGTGTCGGAACATCTGGCCTGGTCGAGCCATGATGCGGGCTATTTCAACGACCTTCTGCCCGTCCCCTACAATGCGCAAACGCTCGACCGCGTCGTCGCGCATGTCAGTCAGATTCAGGACCGGCTCAAGCGTCCGATCCTGCTGGAAAACCCATCCACCTATGTGGCCTTCGAACAATCGACCATGAGCGAGACCGATTTCATCCGTGACATCGCCCGCAAATCCGGCTGCGGTCTGCTGCTCGACGTCAACAATGTCTTCGTCTCGGCCACCAATCACGGCTGGAAGCCGATGCATTATCTGCGGGATTTCCCGCTGGAACTGGTGGAGGAAATCCACCTCGCCGGTCACGCGGAAGATGTCGATGACGAAGGCGATCTCCTCCTCATTGACGCCCATGACCGCCCGGTGGCCGATGCGGTCTGGAAACTCTTCGAGATTGTCATCAGCCAGGCCGGGGCGCTGCCGACGCTGATCGAATGGGACAACGATGTTCCGGAATGGCCGGTGCTGCGCAGGGAAGCGCTGCTCGCCGATGCCATTCTCGACCGGCTTGGGCCGGCGTCGCTGCTTGGGTCGCGTCATGCCGCGGAATGAGACAGTGACCGGCAACCGGCAGCGCGATTTTGGCGCGGCCCTGCTCAATCCGGAACTGCCTTTGCCTCAAGGTATTGTCGGCCCGCACGGCAAGAACGCCGTCAAACGCTTCGCCGTCTACCGCAACAACGTGACGGTGAGCCTGATTGACGCCCTTGCCGGCATATTCCCGGCCATCCAGCGGCTTGTCGGGGAGAGTTTCTTCCGCGACATGGCGCGGCTCTATCTTGCCAAGGAACCACCGCGTTCTCCTGTCATCTTTGAATATGGCGGTGGTTTTGCAGCCTTTCTTGAACGTTTCGAGCCTCTGGCCAGATACCCTTACCTGCCGGACGTGGCGCGACTGGAGCGGGCGTGGCTTGATGCGTTTCACGCAGCCGACGCCGATCCGCTGCACCCCGGCAGCCTTGGCGCCATTCCGCCCGAACACCTTGCCGGCACGACTTTCACCGCCCACCCGGCAACACGCATCGTCAGGAGCGGGTTTGCCGCTGTCTCGATCTTCTCGGCAAGTCGCGAAGACCGGGCGCTCGAGGGAATAAAGCCGGGTGACGCCGAAGACGGGCTGATAATCCGTCCGTCCGATGCCGTCGAAGTCCGCCGGCTGCCGGCCGGCGCGGCGGAGTTCTTCACGGCACTGATCGCAGGCGCATCGCTGGGGGAAGCGGCAGGCGAGACCATCGCCCGGCATCCCGGATTCGACCTGCCATCAGCCATTTCAGCCATGCTCGAAGCCGGCGTGTTTTCCGGCTGTTCGTTCGGCGCGGCCAATTCGGAGGAAACCGCATGACATCGACAATTGATCTCTTAACCAGCCTGCATCGACGTGTTTTCGGAATTCTCGAACGGCTTGGCGACAGCTGGCTGCTTGGCCTCATCGCCCGGTTCGCCTTCGCTGCCGTCTTGTGGAGCTATTTCCTCAATTCGGCGAAAACCAAGGTTGGCGACGGCCTGTTGGGGTTTTTCTCGATCTCTCCCGGCGCCTATTACCAGATCGCCCTGCCGGCAGTGGAAGCAGCCGGTGGCGATGTCGACGCGGTATCGTTCTTTCCGTGGGGCCTGCTTGTCTTCATGGGCACCTATGCCGAGTTCATCCTGCCGCTTCTCATCGTCATCGGCCTGTTCTCGCGCCTGGCCGCCCTTGGCATGATCGGCTTCATCGCCGTCCAGACATTCGTGGACATCACCGTGCACCAGATTGGCGCCGAGAGCATCGGCGCCTGGTTCGACAGGTTTCCCGACAGCATCATCGCGGATCAGCGTTTGTTGTGGATCGTGCCGCTGACCGTCATCATCCTCAAGGGTCCGGGATTGTTATCCGTCGATGCATGGCTGACCCGGTCCCGTTCCGGCAAGCCCCGCCTCGCGCCGGCATGAAGAGCCGGAACGCTTGACACAAAACAAAAAAATGGCGCTCAGTCTCCTGAGCGCCACAAAGCCTGTTCCATTGGGGGGAACTGGATCAGGCCTGTTTGGCTTCGATCTGCTTCGGGCTTGCACCAGTATCCTTGCTGATGGCAATGCGCCGGGGCTTCATCGCTTCGGGAATTTCGCGCACCAGATCGACATGCAGCAGACCGTTGCGCAGCGATGCGCCGGTTACCTCGACATGATCGGCAAGCTGGAAGCGGCGCTCGAATGCACGCTTGGCGATCCCGCGATACAGGAACTCCGTGCCTTCGGCTTCATTGTCTTCAGCCTTCTCGCCCTTGACCGTCAGCACGTGTTCGCGTGCCTCGATCGAGATCTCGGTTTCGTCGAAACCTGCAACCGCCATGGTAATGCGGTAGGTGGTCTCGCCGGTCCGCTCGATATTGTAGGGCGGGTAGGACTGCGACTGGTCGGTCGGCGCCAAGCTGTCAAGCATGGTCAAAAGCTTGTCGAAACCGACAGTGGAACGGTAGAGGGGTGAAAAATCAACGTGACGCATGGGTGTCCTCCTTCAGAGCGACTCAAGTTAGCGTTCTGGCGTCTGGGCTGCCCCGCATTGGGCGGCATCCCTGCCAGCAGACCCGGTCTCCGGCGCCTGCACGACCAATGTGGGAATTCCGATAAAGCGGTTCAAGACCTGCCCAGATCCGCGAAAGCCTGACCGCCCCCATGAACGTGCAATGAACCGGTTGTTCTGTCGCGGTTCAGCGGCGGATCTTTATGGTCCCGGCATCAGACCAAAACAGTCTGGCTCGCCGGGAACATCCCGTCCCTTCTGTTCCGGGCAACTGGCCGGGGCCGTTCGCAAGACGGCTCCGGCCTTTTTACTTGTGCCTGGTCTTTTCCTTTTGACCAAACACAGGCGAACCACTAAGCGAAAACATCATGAGCGATGACATTCCCCTGTTGATCGAAACCGATGGAAACTCGGCGCCCGGCAATCATGTCACCGGCTGGTTCGAAGGCGCCGGCGGCAAGAGGCTGCGCTATGCCATCTTCAAGGCCGATGTTCCGGTTGCGCGCGGCACGGTGGTGCTGCTGCAGGGCCGCAATGAGTGCATCGAGAAATACTACGAGACCATCCGCCATTTCACCGGACGAGGGCTTTGGGTTGCAACCTTTGACTGGCGCGGCCAGGGGCTTTCCGAACGGCTGCTGAAAAACCCGCTCCGGGGACATGTACGCCGGTTTGCTGATTTCGAAGCCGACCTGTCCGCGTTTCTCGAAACCATCGTTCTGCCCGAAGCGCGCCTGCCCTTTTGTCTCGTGGCGCATTCGATGGGAGCGCTGGTAGCGCTTTCGATGGCGCCAAGGCTGACCAACCGCATCGACCGCATGGTGCTGACCGCCCCGTTTGTTGACTTGTCCAACCAGGTCCTGCCGACATGGGGCCTTCGTTTGCTCACCAGGCTCATGCGGATGATCGGCCTGGGCTGGATTGGCACGGGCCGGGACAGCTTCCCCAGATCCTTTGCCGGCAACCCGTTGACGACCGATATCGGGAGATTCTCGCGCAACCAGGCGCTCTACATGGCGCATCCCGAGCTGCGCCTCGGCCCGCCGAGCGCCGCATGGATCAACGAGATGCTCAACGCGATCGACCGCGTCGGCACATTCGAGCATCTCGACCAGATCAAGGTGCCGACGTTGCTGATCGGCGCCGGCAATGACAGCATCGTCGCCTCCCAGGCCATCGAAAGCCTGGGCAACCGCTTCCGCGCCGGCAGGGCGATCATGATCGATGGCGCGCGCCATGAACTGCTACAGGAAGCCGACCGCTACCGTGTGCCCACTCTCGCCGCCATCGACGCGTTCATACCGCCGGACCAGACATCCGAACCGGCGTCAGCTGTCAGTTCCGGTTGAGCAGTTCCAGCGCAGCCTCGTGCAGCGCGGCGGAACCGCTGGCGATTATGGTGCCGCCCTTTTCCGGCCGTTCGCCGCTCCAGGTCGTCATCACGCCACCCGCCTCCTCGACCAGCGGAATGAGCCCGCCGACGTCGTAGGGCTTGAGATCCGCTTCCACGACGAGATCTATGTACCCGGCGGCGACCATCGCATAGGCGTAGCAATCGCAGCCGTACCGGGCCAGCTGGACGCTCGCCTCAACCCGCTTGTAGGACGGTTCGAGCTCGCTGGAGAAAATCTTCGGCGATGTGGTCATCATGATCGCCTGGTCCAGCGAAACTCCTTGGCGGGTGCTCAGCCGGGTTGCCTTTCCATTGCGCCGGACCATGGCCTCACCCGGCCGGGCAATGAACCGTTCGCCGGTAAACGGCTGGTCCATCATCCCCATCACCGCCTTGCCCTTGTGGTACAGGCCCACCAGCGTGCCCCAGACCGGCAGCCCGGAAATGAAGGCCCGGGTTCCGTCGATCGGATCGATGACCCAGACATAATCCCGGTCGAGACCGACATCCCCGTGCTCCTCGCCGAGAATGCCATGTTCGGGATACCGTTCGGCAATAATCTCGCGGATCGCCTTTTCGGCGGCCCGGTCGGCCTCGGTCACCGGATCGAACCCGCTTGCATGCTTGTTGTCGATTGCGGCCGGCATGCGAAACCGGGGCAGCGTTTCCGCGGCAGCCGCTTCGGCAATGGCGTCAAGAAAGGCGATATCAGGAAGCATTGGAAATTCCGTGAGAGACAAATTGATGGTGGGGACGGCCGAGGCCTGCATCGGGCCGATTCCTGACCCGGCTGGCGCTGAATTGCAAGTGGAGCACTTCGCGATCTTTTCGCATCCGCACAAAGTTCAAGGCCTGGATGCTTGACTTTTGTGCGCCGCAGCATTAGCTTTAGATTACAGTCTTTGACTGTGAATGCCCTCCTTGGGCGTTTCCTCCCTAGATTTCACCGCGCCGCAAGCGCGGTTTTTTTTGCCCGCGTCACGACAATCTCGATGCCTGCGCCGCGGACTGCCCGGACAGGGCTTTGCCGCTTGGCGTCGGCCTATTCCGCGGCCAGGCGGTCTTCGGAGAATCCCTCGCGCACATAGGCCATCATCTGGCTGGCAAACTCCCACAGATCGGCCTTGAGCAGCTCAAAGCCGGTGGTCTTTTCGAGGCTTGCCTCGTCGACGTAGAGCCCGCGGTTGATCTCGATCTGCAAGGCATGCAGTCCGCGCGCCGGGCGGCCGTAATGCTCGGTGATGAAGCCGCCGGCATAGGGCTTGTTGCGCACCACGTGGTAGCCAAGCCCGGAAAGGAACGAGACGGCGGCGCGCGACAGATCATGCGCAGCACTCGCACCGTAGCGGTCGCCGATGATGATGTCGGGCCGGCGGCTGCCGCCCGCAACCCTGACATTGGCCGGCATCGAATGGCAATCGATCAGGATCGCCTTCCCGAACTGGACATGGGTCTGCGCGATGATCCGGCGCAGATTGGCGTGATACGGTCGGTACACCTGTTCAATGCGTGACAGCCCCTCTTCGACGCTCAGACGCCCCCGGTAGATATCCATGTTCTCGGCCACTAGCCGCGGGATCGTCCCCAGTCCGCCGGCGACCCGCATCGATCCGATATTGGCAAACGGCGGCAGCGGGCCGTCGAACATGCGCGGATCGAGCTCATAGGGTTCCCGATTGACGTCGAGCCAGGCGCGGGGAAACTGTGCTGCCAGCATCGGCGCCCCGAGCTGGACCACGCTTGAAAACAGCTCGTCGACAAAATGGTCCTCCGAGCGCCGGATCGACACCCGATCCAGCCGCGACATGCTCAGGAATGAGTCGGGATAGATCCGGCCCGAATGCGGCGAATTGAACACGAACGGTTCGGTCTGCTGCAATGGACGGTGGATCTCGAAAGGAGCGACCGCTTGTGAGCCGGCATCAGGCTTGCCACCCGTGCCGGGCCTTTCGGCTTCTTGCATAACTGTCCCTTTGCCCCTGCAACTGCCGGAATCACCTTGCCAGTTGCCCCTTGAGCTGTCCAGTCCGGGACAAAACCCATCGTAAAATCGTCATGATTCACCTGATGTTTACTGGACTGCTCCATAGATGGGGCGGATAGAGCTCGATGAGCACCCTGATAGGTTTGGAAACAGAATGACCCCGAAAATTCTCCTCGCGGAAGACGACAATGATATGCGCCGGTTCCTGGTCAAGGCGCTGGAAAAGGCAGGCTACGAGGTCCGGTCCTTCGACAATGGCGCCAGCGCCTATGATCGCTTGCGCGAAGAGCCCTTCACGCTGCTCCTGACCGATATCGTCATGCCGGAAATGGATGGCATCGAGCTGGCCCGCCGCGCCACCGAACTCGATCCCGATCTCAAGGTAATGTTCATCACCGGTTTTGCCGCCGTCGCGCTCAACCCGGATTCCAAGGCCCCCAAGGACGCCAAGGTCCTGTCCAAGCCATTCCATCTCCGCGACCTCGTCGACGAGGTCAACAAGATGATTCTCGCCGCCTGACCGGATAAGGCGCGGCCCTGCGCGAACCTGCAGGCCACCGTCACAGCGACAACCCGGTCCCCTGTGTCCGGGTTTTGCCGTTTTGGGCCGGCTTTTTCGCACCAGCAACCGGCCTCCGGGCAGCTTCGGCAGAGGTGACGAAAAAACGCTTTGTTTCGTATTGACGGCGCGGGGGTTTCTGTGGTGTATGCGCCCATCGGATGGGCGTATAGCTCAGCGGGAGAGCACTACATTGACATTGTAGGGGTCACAGGTTCAATCCCTGTTACGCCCACCATCCTTTCAAGCACTTTGGCCTAGTTTACGCAGTGGGCGGCAGGTTCACTGAACCTTGGCTCAATTCGCTTACTACTCCCAAAACTACGGCAAGCTCCTGAATTCACGAGTGTAACTGGTTCC
>JAHJUC010000734.1 GCA_018829385.1 Alphaproteobacteria bacterium | reverse complement strand
GCCAAGGGCGATCCGGTTTCCGGCCCGCTGGACGACCGGATGATGGGGATCGAACTTGAGGAGCTGCGCCACCGCGACATGGGAATCCTGGTCTCGGTGGGCGAGGAGCGGGTGCCGGCGGCCGTTGCCGCCATCAGGGGCGGATACGCCACCCATGTGGTCACCAACCAGAGCTGTGCTGCGGCGATGATGGAACTCGCCTGAGACGACTGCCGTTTAAGCGATTGCCGATCAAGCGGCGCTGCGGCGTTCCGGGAACAGGCCCAGCAGTCCCTCGCGGCTGGCCTCCGTGACGCCGCGCTCGGTGATCAGGCCGGTGACCAGGCGCGCAGGCGTCACATCGAATGCCGGATTGCCGCCGGGCGTGCCGTCGGGGGAAATCTGCACCGAGGTGACGCTGCCGTCTTCGAGACGGCCGAAGACGTGGGTGACCTCGCGGTCATCGCGCTCCTCGATCGGGATCTCGCGCACGCCATTATCGACCGTCCAGTCGATCGTACTCGAGGGAAGTGCCACGTAAAACGGCACATTGTTGTCATGGGCGGCGAGCGCCTTGAGATAGGTGCCGATCTTGTTGCAGACATCGCCGGAGGCGGTGGTGCGGTCGGTGCCGACGATGACCATGTCGACCTGGCCATGCTGCATCAGGTGCCCGCCGGCATTGTCGACGATGAGATGATGCGGGATGCCGTGGCTGTTCATCTCCCAGCTCGTCAGCTGGGCGCCCTGGTTGCGCGGGCGGGTCTCGTCGACCCAGACATGGATGGGAATGCCTGCGGTGGCGGCATGATACATCGGCGAGGTGGCCGTGCCCCAGTCCACGGTCGCCAGCCAGCCGGCATTGCAATGTGTGAGAATGTTGACAGGTTCGCCAGGCTTCTTGGTGGCGGCGATCTTCTTGACGATCTCCAGGCCATGCACCCCGATCATTCGGTTGGTCTCGACATCGGCGTCACAGATTTCCTGGGCCTTGCGGAAGGCGGCGGCAGCGCGCTCGCTTTCGGGAAGACCGGCCAGGACGCCACGCATTTCATCGAGCGCCCAGCGCAGGTTGACGGCCGTCGGCCGGGTCTCGTGCAGCCGCTCCCAGGCATTGTCGAGCGCCTCGTCGGACGCATTGCGCTGCATTTCGATGGCGACGCCATAGGCGGCGGTGGCGCCGATCAGCGGGGCGCCGCGCACCCACATGTCGCGGATCGCGGTGGCGAATTCACCCAGGGTGTCGAGTTCAACCACCCGGAACTCGTGCGGCAGCCAGCGCTGGTCAATGATCTTCACCCGGGCCGTTTCGCCGTCAAACCAGATCGACCGGTAATGCGTATCGCCAACCTTCATGCCTATGCTCCCGTTTCAGCGCGCCGCGCCGCTGCCAATACGGCATCCATGCCGGTCAGCCGATTTCTGTTGATGACCAGGAACTGACCCAGCTTCAGGCATTTGGCCTCGCAGCGGGCCTTGAGGTCCTCGTCCTCGATGGTGTCGAGCTCGGCGACATGGGCGAGACCGAGAATGCGGCGGTGCATCTCGATGCCGGCGAAGCCGACCAGATCGCGGAAAATCTCGCCCAGCAGCTGCTCGGCGGCGCTTTCGGAGGCGAAGTGGTGCCCCTGATCCTCGTAGAGCACCTTCGGATAGAGGATGCCGGTCCGCTCCGTGCGCCACAGGTGCAGGAATTCCTCGCGGAACACCGTCCAGGTTTCGTCGATGACGGACAGGATCCACTCCTGGAAATCGCGGCAGGCCTGGGCATCGGAGATGTGGGCCGGCATGGCATGATAGGCCATCAGGTAGTTGCCGATAAGCATGCCGATGTCGAAGCCGAACGGGCCATAAAAGGCGAACTCCGGGTCGATGATGCGGGACTGCTGATCCGTCACCATGATCGAGCCGGCATGCAGATCGCCATGGCACATGGTTTCGCCGCGCGAGGTGAACGCCCGCTTCATGTGCTGAACCTCGACCTTCAGCGCCTCGTCGCGGCGCAGGTCGGCAACGATGCCGTCGAGCTGCGGCGTGGTGTGCCGGTTCATTTCCGCAGCGTAGTAGGGGTCGGTGAAGACCAGCGTCTCGGTGATGTCGCAGAGTTCGACATTGCCGGCAAAGAGCGCCGCGTCGGCTTTCTTGTCGCCGGCCGTCATTGACAAATCCGACCCGCGAAACGCGGTGCGCGCAGCAAACAATCCCAAGGTCCGGCCAAGTCCTGCAACCTTGCGCCCTTCCATGGTCTGCTGGCGCAGAATAATATGCGGCTGCAGCCGTTCCATGACGATGAGCGCCTGGCCTTCATCGAAATGCAGGACCTGGGGAACACTGCCCGGGTCCCGTGCCTCCTGGCGGATCAAAGCATGATACTCGAAAAACGCGCGCTTGAGCGGCAGCGGCCAGCTGTCACCGACCAGGCGCACATAGGGAAGCGCCTGCTTGACGATGACACTGCCGGCCTCGCCTTCCACGATAAAGACGAGATTGAGGTTGCCGTCGCCGACCTCCCGCACCGTCCAGGCATCGGCATTGCCGCCCACGGCCTGCTTCATGACGTCGAGTCCGCCCAGGCGCTGGCCCAGGGTTTCCGGCGATAAAGGTTTGTAGTTGTTGCTCAAAACCATCCTCCCAAATGACAGTCCAGGCTGTTTGTTGACCAAGCCTAGTGCCCCTATCAATCATTTGTCAATACGTATTGACTTTTGTCACTGCTGCTGTTTTCATCATAACGGGAGGACAGCATGAACGGAACTCTTTGCGATCTGCGCGGTGTGGACAAGTCGTTCGGGGACAATCGTGTCCTCAAGCAGCTGAACCTGTCGCTGCCTGCCGGAT
>JAHJUC010000733.1 GCA_018829385.1 Alphaproteobacteria bacterium | reverse complement strand
GTCTCCATCGAGCAGACAAGCGCCACCACCCGGTTGTCGCCGACGCTGATCGAGATCAGCCGTCCCACCGACCAGAGCTCGGCCAGGCCATTGCCATCCTTGCCGGCGATGGCGCTGACCGTCGCCTTGGAGCCGGAGCAGCCGACCACGCGACCCATAAGCCGGTTTCCGGCCGGGTAGGTGCCACGGCGCGCGCGCCCGTCCTCCTCGTCCGAAGCCGGTAAAGTCATGTTGTTGTCTGTGTTCTGTTCACTGTCCATTGCGGCCACCATCGCACCGCCGGGTTAATGGGGAGTTGCAGCTTCCCGGGATTGGAGGGTTTTGGCGCCTATTTTCTGACAATTAATCAATTGACGCGGGGTTTGCGAGGCGGTACGAGGTTAACCATGAACAAGATCGCGAACATTCTCGTGGTAGGACCGCGCATGGGCAGGGTGGCGTAGCCACCCGGCGAAAGCTCCCATGCGCGAAACACAGGCTCCTCCGGGGGCCTTTTTTTATGGCTTAAACCGGGCTATTGAGCCCGACAAACAGACTGAACAAGGGGTCAGGCGATATGGCCGGCAAGCAAATGGAAATGACAGGCGCGGAAATGGTTCTGCAGGCGCTGAAAGACAACGGCGTCGAGCACATCTTCGGGTATCCCGGTGGAGCGGTTCTGCCGATCTATGACGAACTGCATCAGCAGGATGACGTTGAGCACATTCTGGTGCGCCACGAGCAGGGCGCCGGCCACATGGCCGAGGGCTATGCCCGTTCGACCGGCAAGCCGGGCGTCGTTCTCGTCACTTCCGGTCCCGGCGCCACCAATGTGGTCACGGCGCTTCAGGACGCGTTGATGGATTCGATCCCCATCGTCTGCCTCACCGGCCAGGTCCCCACTTCGCTGATCGGCTCCGATGCCTTCCAGGAATGCGACACCGTCGGCATCACCCGGCCCTGCACCAAGCACAACTGGCTGGTCAAGGACGTCAACCAGCTCTCGCGCATCATCCATGAAGCCTTCCGCATCGCCACCACCGGCCGTCCCGGTCCGGTCGTCGTCGACATCCCCAAGGATGTCCAGTTCGCCACCGGCATCTACACCCCGCCGTCGCCGGTGATCGAGCAGAAGAGCTATCAGCCCAAGGTTTCGGGCGATCTCGACAAGATCCGCGCCGCCATCGAGCTGATGGCGACGGCCAAGCGTCCGATCATCTATTCGGGCGGCGGCGTCATCAATTCCGGCCGCGAAGCCAGCCAGTTGCTGCGCGAACTGGTCGAACTGACCGGTTTCCCGATCACCTCGACCCTGATGGGTCTGGGCGCTTACCCGGCGTCGGGCAAGAACTGGATGGGCATGCTCGGCATGCACGGTACCTATGAAGCCAACATGGCCATGCATGACTGCGATGTCATGGTCTGCATCGGCGCCCGCTTCGACGACCGCATCACCGGCCGCCTCGACGCGTTCTCGCCGAACTCGAAGAAGATCCACATCGATATCGACCCGTCCTCGATCAACAAGATCGTCCGCACCGATATCGGCATCCTCGGCGATGTAGGCCATGTGCTCGAAGACATGGTCCGGCTGTGGCGCGCGTCGAAGAAGACCGACCGCTCGCAGCTTGCCGACTGGTGGACCCGGATCGCCAAGTGGAAGGGCCGCAATTCGCTGGCCTATTCGTCCAACCCGGACGTCATCATGCCGCAATACGCCATCCAGCGGCTTTATGAGCTGACCAAGGATCGCGACACGTTCATCACCACCGAAGTCGGCCAGCACCAGATGTGGGCGGCGCAGTTCTACGGCTTCGAGGAACCCAACCGCTGGATGACCTCGGGCGGGCTCGGCACCATGGGCTACGGCTTCCCCGCGGCAATCGGCGTCCAGGTCGCGCACCGCGACAGCCTGGTCATCGACATTGCCGGCGATGCCTCGATCCAGATGTGCATCCAGGAGATGTCCTGTGCGGTCCAGTACGAGCTGCCGGTCAAGATCTTCATCTTGAACAACCAGTACATGGGCATGGTGCGCCAGTGGCAGCAGCTGCTGCACGGCAACCGGCTGTCGCATTCCTACACGGAATCGATGCCGGACTTCGTCAAGCTGGCAGAAGCCTATGGCGGCACCGGCATCCGCTGCGACAAGCCGGCCGATCTTGACGATGCGATCATGAAGATGATCGACACCAAGGAACCGGTGATCTTCGACTGCCGCGTGGCGGCACTCGCCAACTGCTTCCCGATGATCCCCTCGGGCAAGGCGCACAACGACATGCTGCTGCCCGACGAAGCCTCAGACGAAGCCGTCGCCAACGCCATCGATGCAAAGGGCCGCGCGCTCGTCTGAGCAGCGCCCGTTACAGGAACCGATCACATGAACGCTCAGCATCAACCCACCGGTTCGGCCTATTTCATGACCGCCGAAACCGCCCGACCG
>JAHJUC010000732.1 GCA_018829385.1 Alphaproteobacteria bacterium | reverse complement strand
GACATTTCGACGCAGCGGTCCACGTCGTGGACAGCACTCCGCGGCTGGAATTCGAGCTTTGTTGCCGCCGGTCTCGGGGCGGCGCCCTGGCCGAGCAGGGAACAACGCGGCGCCGCACATTCCGCTGTTCACATCGACGCGTCAACGCCGGCGCCGAGGCCGAAGTCAGACGTTCAAAACGATGCACCCACGCCGCCAGCGAAGCCCAAACCGTCCATCGACACGTCGCTGTTCAAACGGCTCAGTCCCGAGGAAGTGGCGAAGGACATCGATCTGCTGGCTTCGGATACGCCGGCCGAGCTGCAATCGAAACGGCGGCGTTTCGCGCGGCTCAATCACCCCGACCGGACGCCGATGGAATGGCGGGAGGCCGCGACCATCCGCATGAAGATCGCCAACCACATGGTCGACGAGGCATTGCGCGCGGTTGCCGCGCGGCGCAACCGGCCAGGCGTGGCGGCCTGATCCCGGCTTACTTTACGGATACATCACCACCGGAGGCAGCGACGACAGGATCGAGGCGACGTTGCCGCCGGTCTTCAGGCCGAAGATGGTTCCGCGGTCGTAGAGCAGGTTGAACTCGACATAACGGCCGCGGCGGATCAGCTGCTCGGTACGCTCCGCATCGGTCCAGGGCTTGTTGAAGTTCGAGCGCACGATCTTGGGGTAGACCACGTTGAAGGCGCGTCCGACATCCTGGGTGAAGGCGAAATTGGCGTCCCACGCACCATGGTCTTCTCCGCTGTGCAGCCAGTCGTAGAAGATGCCACCGATGCCGCGCGGCTCGTCCCGGTGCGGCAGGTAGAAGTATTCGTCGCACCAGGCCTTGTATTTCGGGTAGTCGGCGACCGCGTGCCGGTTGCAGGCAATCTCCATGGCGCGGTGGAACAGCTGTGCGTCCGGATCGGTCTGGGTCCGGCGGTTGTCGAGCACCGGGGTCAAGTCGGCGCCGCCGCCGAACCACTGGCTGGTGGTCACGACCATGCGGGTGTTCATGTGCACGGTCGGCACATGCGGGTTGGTCGGGTGGGCGATCAGCGAGATGCCGGAGGCCCAGAACCGCGGATCTTCCTCGGCGCCGGGGATCTGGGAGCGGAATTCGGGCGAGAATTCGCCGTGGACCGTGGAGGTGTGCACGCCGACCTTCTCGAACAGCCGGCCCTTCATGATCGACATGGTTCCGCCGCCGCCGGCACCTTCGTCGCGCTGCCACTGGGTGCGCTCGAAGCGTCCCGGTTCACCGGTCGACTGGGCGTTGTCGACTTCATCCTCAAGCGCCTCGAAGCTCAGGCAGATCTGGTCGCGCAGCTGCTCGAACCACTGGCGTGCTCGGGTCTTCTTTTCCTCGATATCGTCGGGCAGGCCGGCTGGCAGGCTTGGGCGTTGCATTTGGGCTCCTCGGTTTGGTTTTGGTTCCGTCATAGCAGCAGATCCCGGGATATGTAACCGCAGCCTTGCATCCCGATTGCGGCAGATTTCAGTGGACTCGCCGGGAACCCGCTTTTGAGCTAAAGTGGACCAGCCATGAAGGCAAAGGAAGGACCATGAGCCGGTATCAACAACGCCCGCCGCTTGAAGGGTTGCGCCGCGAGATCGCCCGTGCGCGCAAGGAAAAATCCGATGGACAGAAATCGGGCAGCTTCGTGCGCGAGACCTACCGGCTGAGCCGCGGCGAGGCGCGGGAAAAGGCACGGGAGTGGTTCTCGGCCTGGCCGAAGGCGGCCTACTGGACCGAAGTCGAAAGCTGGCGGGCGCTGCCGGGCGAGGGCGACGAGATCGAGTTCACCATGCGCCGCCTGCCGACAGCCGACTGATCGGCCCGTCACAACTATTCCGGCGAAGGCTCGATCGATTTCTCCACCACCAGCCGCGGACCGGTGCCGGTGCGGCCAGCCCGGTCATCGGGATTGTAGAGCTTGCAGGCCTCCAGCGACAGGCAGCCGCAGCCGATGCAGCCGTCCAGACGGTCGCGCAGCCGCTCCAGCATGCCGATGCGGGCGTCGAGCCGGGCGCGGAAGCCGCGGCTGATCTTTTCCCAGTCGCGTTTGGTGGGCGTGCGCTCGAGCGGCAGCTGTTTGAGCTGGGCGCGGATTTCCTCGAGCGAGAATCCCATTTTCTGGGCGATCAGGATGAAGGACAGGCGCCTGATGTCGGAGCGGATGAACATGCGCTTTCCGCCCGGAGT
>JAHJUC010000113.1 GCA_018829385.1 Alphaproteobacteria bacterium | reverse complement strand
GCAGCACATCGGCCACCCGATCATCGGCGATCCGAAATATTTCGAGTTCGACAAGAACTGGGAGCTCCCCAGCGGCCTGCAGAACCGGTTGCACCTTCTGGCGCGCCACATCTCCATTCCCCATCCCGATGGCGGCCGGCTTTCGGTCACCGCACCCTTGCCGCCGCACATGGTGCAAAGCTGGAACCTGCTCGGCTTCGACGAGGCGAGCGGCGGGGAACCCGAGGAATGAAGCTCGCCCTTTTTGACTGCGACGGCACGATTGTCGACAGCGCCGCGGTGATCCACACCTGCATGGAGCGCACCTTCGACGATTTCGGCGTGACCCGGCCTGCGCTTGCGCACACCAAGTCGATCATCGGGCTGACGCTGGATATCGCGATTGCACAGATGCTCGGCCGTCCGGTGGATCCCGAGATCGCCGCCATGACCGCGCGCTACAAGGAGCATTTCATGCTGCACCGTCAAAATGGTGGTGCGCTTGAACCCGCCTATGATGGCCTGCTGCCGCTGATTTCGGCGCTTGCCGCGCGCGACGACGTGATCCTCGGTGTGGTCACCGGCAAGTCACGCCGCGGGCTCGATGCGATCCTCGCCCACCACGGCATCACCAGCCTGTTCTTTACCACCCGCACCGCCGACGATTGCCCATCCAAGCCGCATCCGGCGATGGTGCTGGAATGCTGCGCGGAAGCGGGCATCGACCCCGAGCGGACGACGGTGATCGGCGACGCGGTCTACGACATGCAGATGGCGGTCAGCGCCGGCGCCAGGGCGGTCGGCGTGTCCTGGGGCTACGGCCCGGTGGACGCGCTCAGGGCCGCCGGCGCTCACCATGTGGTCGACCACGCCGATGAAATTGCCACGCTCATCTGACGACAGGAGACGCTTTCATGCGCGACATACTCAGCGATCTTGATCTGGGCGAGAAGGGCGAAAAGCTCTCCGACCCGGTCCGCGAAGTGCAGATCGGCTTGCGCAAGCAGTTGCCCAAGCGGTTCTACAAGCAGGCGGTTGCTGTCCCCGGCGAAGAGGGCGGCTTTGTCGTGGCGCTGGATGGCAAGCCGGTGCGGACCCCGTCGCGCAAGCCGTTGAGCGTTCCCCAACTGGCGCTGGCCGAAGCGATCGCCGCCGAATGGAACGCGCAGCACGAGCTGATCGATCCGGCCACGATGCCGCTCACCCGTATGGTCAACACCGCGCTCGATGGCGTTGCGACGGCGCAGGGCGAGGTGTTCGAGGAGATCCTTCGCTTTGCCGGGTCCGATCTGATTTGCTATCGCGCCGGCGCGCCCGAAGGCCTGGTCGCGCGCGAAAGCGAACTCTGGGATCCCTATCTCGACTGGGCTGCCAACATGGGCGCACGGCTGGTGCTGTCCGAAGGCGTCGTTCATGTCGAGCAGCCGCCGGAAGCGATCCGCGCCATCGCGGCGCTGCTTCGCCGCTATACCACGCCGCTGCAGCTGACCGCGCTGCACACCGTCACCTCGCTCACCGGCTCGCTGGTCCTGGCCCTGGCGCTGGCCGAAGGGCAGGGCGAACCGTCGGAGATCTGGGAGGCTGCCCATGTCGACGAGGATTACAACATCGCCCAGTGGGGCGAGGACCATGAGGCCGCCGAACGCCGTGCCAAGCGGCGGCTCGATTTCGATGCCGCCTGCCTGATCCTGTCCGCCTGCCGGTCCTGAGACTGTCGGGCAGGCCGGTCATCCGGCATGGAACGGCTCTCTGGACAATCGCCGCGGCTTTTGTTCCTCTCGTTTTCCGACCAAAATGACAGGCCATGGACAGGAAAGAGCGGTTTCATGACGGAAGATGCTTCAACTGGCTACATTGATCCCACCAAGGAGGATTTCGCGCGGTTTCGCGAGATCGACCGGCCGGGGCCGGTGCACATGCTCAATCTGGTCAGGCTTCGGGCGCAGGCCGCCTATGATGACGGCACCATCGCCACCGGCGCCGAGGCCTATTCGAGCTATGGCCGCGAGAGCGGACCGGTGTTCGAGCGTCTTGGCGGACGGCAGGTCTGGATCGGGAAGCCGGAACTGATGCTGATCGGCCCGCAGAACGAAGCCTGGGACATTGCCTTCATCGCGGAGTATCCGAGCACGGACGCCTTTGTCGCCATGCTACGCGATCCCGAATACCGCAAGGCTGTCCGTCACCGTCAGGCCGCCGTTGCCGATTCACGGCTGATCCGGATGGAGCCCCGCACGCCCGGCGCCCATTTCGGCTCGACGGGCGGTAAGGAAGGCTCCTGACACGCGCCGATGCCAGCGGAAGCACGACGATTTCTGGCTGCCTAATTTAGCGGGAAGTGAAGCCTCTTAACTGTGTGCTAACCATAAAGTGCGATTTTTCGGGAAGTGAAACCGCGCTTTCCGGAGTATTGGCATGCAGCAAGACGGTTGCAACCCTTGGCGTTTCTTGCGTGCGATGCTGCTTGTCGGGCTGGCTGCCGGTCTTTCGGCATGTGCGGGCAGGCCCAGGCCAATCGAACCGACCGCTCCGTTCACCGTCACGGAAGTGCGGGTGATGGCCGAGAATGTCGAAAATCTCGGCTTCGCCGGACATCTGCAGGACCGGCTTGAGGCGAGCGTCGGCCGCGCCACCGCCGATGTCGGCCAGACCTCATCGCTCAGGATCGTGGTGCAGGATCGCCGCAACGAGCCGTCGCCGGTCAGCCTGTTCGGCGGCATTTCCGAGTCGGTCAGCCTGGATCTGTCATTGGTCGACTCGCGAACCGGGCAGCTGCTGCGGCGGCAGGCCCTGCGGACGACCGTCTCCGAATTCAATGGCGAGTACGGCGACACCATGCTGGTCGCCCGGTTGACCGACGATATTCGCGGTCTTCTCGGCCTGACGGGCTATGCGCCGTACCCGGTCGGCGGCATCAAGCGGGACGTGGTCTGGCCGACCGGCAATCCCGACCGCTTCGATGCCGATGATGAGGCCTTGCGCTCGGCCGATCCGTTGCTGAACGGCACTGTGACCCCGACCACCGTCAATCTCGTCGTGGAGCCCGATGCCGGCCCG
>JAHJUC010000731.1 GCA_018829385.1 Alphaproteobacteria bacterium | reverse complement strand
TACCTGATGCGGCGTGACGAGGCGATCAGGTTTCTCAGGGCCGGCTGAACCGATCACTCGGCCGCTGGTTTTGACTTTGACCTGGGCTTTGTCTGCACCGGCAGGATCTTCGGGTAGTCCGGCGACACGAGACCCGCGGAGATCACCATCTTGGCCGCCTCCTCGACGCTCATCTCCAAAACGATGACATCCTTGCGCGGCACGAACAACAGGAAACCCGAAGTCGGATTGGGTGTCGTCGGCAGGAACACCGAGATCGGATCGTCCTCGGGCAGCCGCACATTGACCTCGCCCTTGGTTTCCGTGGCAATGAAGACGATCGACCACAAGCCGCGGCGCGGATACTCGATAAGCGCTGCCTGCTTGAACGACCCGCTCTGCTCGGCCAGCACCGTCTGGAAGATCTGCTTGAGCCCCTTGTAGAGACTGCGCACCAGCGGCATCCGGTCGAGAAGCGATTCACCGAAGGAAATGATCGAGCGGCCGACGAGGTTAGCCGTCAGGAACCCGATCATCGTGATCAGGAACAATGCGGTGACCAGACCGAAGCCGGGAACGGCGAACGGCAGGTAATAGTCGGGATTGTAGATCGCCGGGATGTAGGGTTTGACCCAGCTGTCGACCCATCCGATGAAGGTCCAGGTCAGGTAGGCGGTGATCGCCAAGGGCGCGACGATGATCAGACCTGTAAGGAAATAGTTCCTAAGACGTCGCCCCGCGCCTACCCGTTTTACTTTCTCGGTCATGCTTCACCCTGCCTCATGGCGCGCAAGACACGCCGCCTTGCCGTTCCCCTATATAGGGAACGCGCAAAGGCGAAGACAAGTTCAGTGCCGACGTATCTTCTATTCGACGGTCACCGACTTTGCGAGGTTGCGCGGCTGGTCGACATCGGTGCCCATGAACACCGCAGTGTGATAGGCGATCAGCTGCACCGGCAGCGCATAGAGGATCGGGGCCACGATCTCGTTGACCTCGGGCATGACAATGGTCGCCATGGTTTCGAGCGTTGTCGCAGCGGCGCCTCTCTCGTCGGTGATCAGGATGATCTGCCCGCCGCGTGCCGCCACTTCCTGCATGTTGGAGACGGTTTTCTCGAAATGCCGGTCATGCGGCGCTATCACGATCACCGGCATGTTCTCGTCGATCAGCGCGATCGGACCGTGCTTGAGCTCGCCGGCAGCATAGCCCTCGGCGTGGATGTAGGATATTTCCTTGAGCTTGAGCGCGCCTTCCAGCGCCAGCGGAAAACTGGTGCCGCGTCCGAGATAGAGCACGTCCTTGAAGCGCGAAAGTTCGCGGGACAAGGTCTCCACCTGCGGCTGGATCGATTGCAGCACCTCGTTGAACAGCCGCGGCGCGCCCACCAGCGCCTGCACCATTGTCGTTTCGTCCTCGGCCGACAACGTGCCGCGCGCGCGCCCGGCGATCATTGCCAGCGCCGCAAGCACCGAGAGCTGGCAGGTGAAAGCCTTGGTCGAGGCGACGCCGATTTCCGGTCCGGCAAGCGTCGGGAACACCGCGTCGGATTCGCGCGCGATGGTCGATTCGCGCACATTGACCACGGCGCCGATGGTCAGATTGTTGTCGCGGCAATAACGCAGAGAGGCCAGCGTATCGGCCGTTTCCCCTGACTGCGAGATGAACAATGCCGCCATCCTGCCGGTCAGCGGCATTTCGCGATAGCGGAATTCCGAGGCGACATCGATTTCCACCGGCAGCCGCGCGAACCGCTCGAACCAGTACTTGCCGACAAGCCCCGCATAATAGGCCGTGCCGCAGGCGGACATTGCCAGCCTGTCGAGATTGGCGAAATCGATCTTTGCGCTGTCGAGCTTCACCCGTCCCTCGGCAAAATCGATGTAGTGGCTCAGCGTATGGGAGACCACTTCCGGCTGCTCGTAGATTTCCTTTTCCATGAAATGGCGGTGATTGCCCTTGTCGACGACATAGGCCGCACCCTGCGATTTCTGCTTTCTGCGTTCGACCAGGGTTCCGCTCGCGTCGTAGATCTCAAGCGTGTCGCGGGTGATGACCACCCAGTCGCCATCGTCGAGATAGGTGATCTCGTCGGTGAACGGCGCCAGCGCGATCGCATCCGAGCCCAGGAACATCTCGCCCTCGCCATGTCCGACCGCCAGCGGCGGCCCCGATCGCGCGCCAAGGATCATGTCCGGTTGGTCTTCGAACAGCACGGCGAGCGCATAGGCGCCTTCGAGCCGGCCGAGCGCCTTCTGCATGGCCTGGCGCGGCGCCAGGCCTTCCTGCCTGTAGGCGGCCAGCAATTGCGCCACCACTTCCGTGTCGGTCTGGCTGTAGAAGCTGGCGCCGGACGCGGTCAGCTCCGCGCGCAAGGGAGCGAAGTTCTCGATGATGCCGTTATGGACGACGGCCACGCCGTGGCAGAAATGCGGATGCGCATTGCTTTCCGTCGGCGCGCCATGGGTTGCCCAGCGCGTGTGGCCGATACCGATCTGGCCGGCCAGCGGCTCCAGGCCCAGCCTGCGGTCGAGGTTGGCCAGCTTGCCTTCCGCCCGGCGGCGATCGAGATGTCCGTCATGCACCGTTGCGACACCGGCGGAATCATATCCGCGGTACTCAAGCCGCTTGAGCGCATCCACCAGCAGCGGAGCCACTTCGCGCTTACCAACTATCCCGACTATGCCGCACATGCGTTTCTCCTGGGTATTGTGTTGGCCAAGCTCTTACCCAGCAAAGCCGGTTTAGACCAGTGTCCTAACATATTGCGACCGCTCAATTTTCGTGACACCGCGTAACCGGGCCTAGGTGCCCGGCTCGCTTTGCGCCTGTTTCTTCAGCGCCTTGATGGCCGCGATCTTCTCGCGCAGCCTCTGCGCCCGGCCGGGTTTTGTCTCCTGCTTTGCCCTGGCAATGGCCAGCGCGTCGGCTGGAACATCCATCGTCACGACGCTACCCGAGCCGACATAGGCCCCGTCGCCGATGCTGATCGGGGCGACAAGCGATGAGTTCGAGCCGATGAAGGCGCCTGCGCCGATCTGGGTCAAGTGCTTGTTCTGGCCGTCATAATTGCAGGTGATCGTGCCCGCGCCGATATTGGCCCCGGCCCCGACGATGGCGTCGCCGATATAGCTGAGGTGATTGACCTTGGCGCCGGCGCCGACCTTGGCCTTCTTGATCTCGCAGAAATTGCCGACCTTGGCTTTCTCGCCGAGCTCCGTTCCCGGACGCAGCCGGGCAAACGGCCCGATGGCGGCGTTCGCCCCGACATCCGCGCCTTCGAGATGGCTGAAAGCGTGGATCACCGCACCCGGGCCAACCCTGACGCCGGGACCGAACCAGACATTGGGTTCGATCGTCACATCGTTTTCAAGCACCGTGTCATGTGACAGGAAGACGCTCGACGGATCGATCATGCTGACGCCGGACAGCATCGCCGCATGCCGTGCGCGTTTCTGCCAGACCTGTTCGATCTCGGCCAGCTCGGCACGGGTGTTGCAGCCCATCATGTCCTCTTCCGGAGCCTCGATGGCGACGCATTTCAATCCCCGCTTGCGGGCGATCTCGACGATGTCGGTGAGATAGTATTCGCCCTTGACATTGTCGTTGCCGATCGCTTCAAGCAGGCTGACGGCTTCGGCACCGGAAAATGTGATGATGCCGCCATTGCAGAAATCAACCTTCAGCTCTTCGCTCGACGCCTCCTTGTGCTCGCGGATCGCGACCAGTTCGCCATCGCGCTCCAGAAGCCGGCCGTAGCCGGTCGGATCGGCGGCGCGGAAGCCGAGAACTACCACATCGGCGCCCTTTTCCCGCTCCGCGGTCGCAGCCGCCAGGCTCGCCGGATCGATCAGCGGCGCGTCGCCGTAGAGCACCACGACGTCGTCAAAGCCCTCGCTGATGACCTCCCGCGCCATCAGCACCGCGTGACCGGTGCCCTTGCGCTCGGTCTGCTCCACCGCCGCGACAGGCACCTGGAGCCCCTTCGCCGCAGCTTCGGTCACCAGGTCGGCATCCCTGCCCACCACCAGCGCCACCTTGCTGACGCCCGCCGCTGCTGCCGCGCGCGTGACATGCGCGATCAGCGGCAGGTTGCCGACCGTATGCAGCACCTTGGATTTCGACGACTTCATGCGAGTCGCATCGCCCGCCGCAAGCACGACAGCCAGACAAGTTCGCGCCATTCCCTCACCTCTTGATCGAATCGCTTGTTTACCCGTGCCGGACGCTATAGCACCGGAACCTCAATCATTCTCCTTCAAGCAAACATTGCCTCGATATGGAAGCCCCCATGACTGCCGCCGCCTCGCCTGCCGCGAAACCCGCTCTCGCGCGCTTCATTCCGCTGGTCGTCATGCTGCTGACACCCCTGTTCTTCTCCTCGAACCTTATCTTTGGCCGCTCGACCATTCCCGAGGTGGCGCCGTTCACGCTTGCCTTCCTGCGCTGGACCGCCTCGGCGCTACTGCTTTCGCCGTTCTTGTGGATGGCCCGGGACCGCGTCCGGACCTACGTGACCGGATATCCGGTACACTGGCTGCTGCTCGGATTTCTCGGAATGTGGATCTGCGGCGCCGGCGTCTATTACGCCCTGCAGTTCACCACGGCCACCAATGGCACGTTGATCTACACCACGTCACCGCTGATGATCATCATCCTGGAACGGCTGTTTTTCGGTCGGCCGACCAGCTGGCGCGAAATCGCCGGCATTCTGATCGGCTTCCTCGGCGTGGCGATCATCGTGCTGAAGGGCAACCTCACCGGACTTGCCGGCACGTCGTTCAATTTGGGCGACCTGATGTTCATTTTCGCGGCGCTGTCCTGGGCCGGCTATTCGGTCCTGCTCAAGGGCAGGCGCACGGCGGGGTTGCCGGTGTCCGCGCTGTTTGCCGTTGTCACGCTCTCCGGATCGCTGCTGCTGGCGCCATTCGCGCTCTGGGAATTCCTCACCGGCGCAATGATGCCGCAGACCCTGACCGCCTGGGGCGGCATTGCCGGCATCGTCGTCTTTTCGTCGCTTTTGGCGTTTTCCGGCTACCAGTATGGCGTTGCCCGGCTTGGCGCCTCGACGGCCAGCGTCTTCATGTATCTGCTGCCGCCCTATGGCGTCGGTCTTGCCGTGCTGGTGCTCGGCGAGCCATTCGAGATGCATCACGCCATAGGCATCATCACCGTGCTCGCCGGCCTTGTGCTTGCGACGGCGCCCGGACGCAAACGCTGACGGAAATCATGATCTGACCATCGGAACAGCCGGTTCAGCCGATCCTGCCCAGCGCCGGGAATGTCTCGAGCAGCCAGTAGGCCATGGTGGCCATGCCGCCGGTCAGGAACAGGATGCCGGTCAGAACCAGCAGCGCCCCGGTGACCTTCTCGATCGTTCCCAGATGTCTGCGGAATTTCTGCGAAAACCGCATGAAGCGTTCCGAGAACAGAGCTGCGATCCAGAACGGCACAGCCAGCCCGAGCGAATAGGCTGCGAGCAAAAGCGCACCGGCGCTGACGGTCTCCCGGCCCGCGGCAACCCCGAGCACGGCGCCGAGCACCGGTCCGATGCAGGGCGTCCAGCCAAAGGCAAACGCCAGCCCCATCAGATAGGCCCCGGACAGTGTGGCCGGCTTGCCACCGCCGGCAAACCGGGCTTCCCGCGCCAGCAGCCCGATCCGGAACACCCCTAGGAAGTGCAGCCCCATCGCTATGATGACGAGGCCGCCCAGTTTGGCCAGCAGGTCCATGTGCTGGCGCAGCGCCGCCCCGATACTCGACGCGCCGGCACCAAGCGCCACGAAGACCGTGGCAAAGCCCAGGGTGAAGAACAGCGAAGCGAAAAACACTGCCCGCCTCGTGTCCCTGGCTCTGGCCGCGGCGCCGCTGCCGCGGAAGTCCTCGACCGACACGCCGGCCATATAGCACAGGTAGGGCGGCACCAGCGGCAGCACGCACGGCGACAGGAACGACAACGCGCCGGCCAGGATGACAGTGAACAGTGAAATATCGGCGATGATCACGAAATCAGGATCCCCTTGTCGGGCCATGGATTGGACAGCAACCGGCCGGGCCGTCCGCAAGCCTCTATCTAACCGGCAGTCCCGGGCTTCGCCAGTCACGTTTTCGAGCGAAACCCGTGATATATTGCCGCCCGTTGGCAGCCCCGGCCCCTGCTTTCAAAGGCTCGCAGCGCCGCTCTGGCCCCGGTATTTGCAGGCTTTGCAAGCCCCTTGAAAAAACACGGCTGTACGGCGGTTTTTGCAGTTGACCATGGGCAGATGCCTGCCTATGTTCCGCGCCATTCGAGCCCGACGCCGCCGACGCGCGAACCGGGCTCTGGGAGAGCGTAGCTCAGTTGGTAGAGCAACTGACTTTTAATCAGTAGGTCCAGGGTTCGAATCCCTGCGCTCTCACC
>JAHJUC010000010.1 GCA_018829385.1 Alphaproteobacteria bacterium | reverse complement strand
GCGGTTGTATTCGGTGAACGCCACCAGCACATTGTGGTCGCGCAGGAGTTCCGCCCCGACAAAGCCCGACAGCGAGCCCTTGAGCTTGTCGTCAAGCAGCGCCACCATCGGCCGGAGCAGCGCCGGCAGGGTCTGGCTGAAATCCTGGAACTCGAGCCCGACCATGAAGCCGCTGCCGCGCACATCCTTGATGATCTGCGGGTACTTGGCCTTGAGCCCGTTCAACCGCTCGATCAGGTAGCCCCCGACGCGTTCCGCATTGCCGATCAGATCCTCGTCATACATGACGTTGAGACCTTCGATCGCCGTGACACAGGCCTCGCCGATGCCGCCAAAGGTGGCCTGGGCGTGGATCATCGCGGTCTTCGGTGTGCCGTAGGCCTTCATGTAGACCTTGCGCGACGCGATCATCGCCGCCATCGCGGTCTTGCCGCCGCCGAGCGATTTCGCCAGCGCCGTCACATCCGGCACGACGCCTGCCTTCTCGAAGGCGAAGAAGTGGCCTGACCGGCCCATGCCGCACTGGACTTCATCGGCGATCCACAGCACGCCGTGCTTGTCGCACAATGCGCGCAGCTCGCGCCAGAATTCGACCGGCGCCTCGATGATGCCGCCGCCGCCCTGGATCGTCTCGAGCACGATGACGCCGATTTCCGGATCCGCCTCGAACGCATTGCGGATGGCGTCGATGTCGCCGAACGGCACCTTCACGGTGTTGCCGGTCAGCTGGAATTCGCCGCGGTAGAGCTCGGAATCCGTCAGAGACAGCACGCCCTTGGTCTTGCCGTGAAACGAGTTCTGGGCATAGACGATCTTCGGCCTTTTCGGTCCGGCGGCGCGTTCGGCCACCTTGATGGCGGCCTCCATGGCTTCCGAACCGGACGAACCCAGAAACACCATGTCGAGATCGCCGGGAGCGATCGCCGCCAGGTTCTTGGCCAGTGCCGAAGCATACTGGCTCATGAAGGCGATGGCGATCTCGTGGCGATCCTCGTCCTGGAACTGCTTTCGCGCGGCGATGATGCGCGGATGATTGTGGCCGAGCGCCAGCGATCCGAAGCCGCCGAAGAAATCGAGAATCTTCCGTCCGGTCTGGTCGGTGTAGTACATGCCCGAGGCGGTTTCGATCTTGACCTTGTGGAAGCCCAGAAGCTTCATGAAATGCAGCTGGCCGGGATTGATGTGATCCTTGAACAGCTCGGTCATTTCGGCGACCGACATCGCTTTCGCGTCCGAGACCGTCAGCAGATCGGGACGCCTGCCGCGCATTGCCGCGACCTGGGCAACTGGACCGGCGTCGGACAGTGGCGGTGCGTCGACGGCGACGCGGGTGGGTGTATCAAGCATTCTGTGGGCTCCCTCGGAACGATTCATTCGGCCGGTGCGACCTGCGCCGCAGCGGAGGATCCGGTGCGCGCCTTGGCAGCGTGATATTCGTCATAGGCCGCGATCAGCATGTCCTCATCGCGGTATTGCGGCACCCAGCCGAGCTGGCGCTCGCCCTTGGAAACGTCGAGAACGCAGTTCTCGTCGGCAATCAGGTACTGTTCCGGATCCATGATCGGCAGATTGACGAGATCGAACAGGTCCAGCGTGCGCTTGACCGCCCAGCCCGGCGTCGGGATCAGGAACGACTTCGAACCCGCGTGCTTGATCAGGTCGCCCAGGAGCTTGCGCACCGGCGGCGGATTGATCGAGCCGAGATTGTAGGCCTCGTTCGGCACGCCGGCCTTCCAGGCCAGCCGCGCGGCTTCCGCACAGTCGAACACCGAGATGAACTGGTACGGGTTCTTTCCCGATCCGATCATCGGCACCGGCAGGTTGGCGTCAACCAGCTTGAACAGTTTCTCGAGGATTCCGAGCCGGCCGGGCCCGATGATCAGCCGGGGGCGGAACAGCGAGATCGACATGCCGCGCTTGCGCCATTCGGCCGCAAGCACCTCGGTATCGAGTTTCGACTGGCCATATTCGCCCAGCGGCGCGACCGGGTGGTCCTCGGTCATCGGAAAGGTGACGGTGTGGCCGTAGATCATGTCGGTGGTGAAATGCACGAGCTTGCTCGCGCCCGCCTTGTCCATCGCCTCGATGATGTTCTTAGTGCCGTCGTAATTGACCGGATAGAAGAAATCGTGACGCTTTGAACGGATCTGCAGCGGCGAGAGCATCTTGGCCGACAGGTTGTAGACCATGTCGCCTTCAGCGATCGGCACGCCGGCCACCATGTCGGGCCTGGTCACATCGCACTTGACGATCGTCGCATCGCGATAGAACGCCTTGTTGTCGTTGACGATGTCCGCGACCACCACTTCCTCGCCATCGGCAAGAAGTTTCTGGGCAAGATGGCGGCCGACAAAGCCGTCGCCTCCGAAAAGAATGTGTTTCATCGCGTGATCTCACTTGCTGCTACGGTAGTTTTTGAAAGCTGCGCGGTTTCATGCCCGGCGGTTGCCTGGCCGTCACGGCCGGACTGGGCGATCAGGACCGTTCCCACGCAGATGAAGGCGATGCCGGCAATCCGCCAGCTGTTGAGGTCTTCCTTGAACAGGACAAAGGCGAAGACCGCCACGGCCACGTAAGCAAGGCTCAGGAAGGGATAGGCAAACGACAGTTCAACCTTCGACAGCACATACAGATGCGAGGCCATCGAGATGACAAAGGTTGCCAGTCCGGCAAAAACCCAGGGGTTGAACAGAATCTGGAAGATCCGCGCGATCATGGTATCGGCGGTGAAAGACACCGGCCCCAGCGATATCATGCCCTGCTTCAGCATCAGCTGGGCCGCAGCATTGGTCAGCACGGTAAAAAGAATGAAGGCTATGTATTTCATGTCCCGCTCCGAATTAGGATCGGACCGGTTCTAGCTGTATTTCCCCAACATCCGGTTGAGCGGCGCGGTCAATTTTTCCTTAATTTGTATCTATTCCCGAAATGAAGCGGTTCCGACATTGACGCCAACAGCGGTTCTAGCGCCTGAGCAGAAACCCGAGCGTCTGCTTCCAGTCGGTCATGCGGATGGGCGTGCCGTGCGATCCTGTGTCAAATAGGACAAACCGTGCCGGATACCGCTCGCTTGAGCGTTGCACGCTGTCGAACACCGATTTCTGGTCCTGCCAGGCATAGACCGTGTCGAGGCTGCCATGGGTAAAGACGATCGGCATTCGCGCGCGCACCGCCGCACTGCTGGCAATCCCCATGTCAGGCGCACCGCCGAGCAGCGCCATGCCGGCAAGCCGCGGCACCACCACCGGATCATTGGCGAGCTTGGAGCAGATGATCGCCCCCATCGAGGCGCAGGCCAGCACCACCGGCGCCCGGCCCGCCATGATCAGTTCCCTGACGTCGGCCGCACCGGCATCGTCAAAAGTCTTCACGGTCGGCGACAGATAGGCGCCGCCGTTGAGCAGCACGAGGTTCTTCAGCCGGTTGAAGTTTCCACCGAATGTGTAGTCGTTCATGCCCAGGCGCTGGTCCCCGCCCCGCCCGTGCACGAAAATGACCGCAAACCGGGCCTTGGAATAGTCACCGGTGACACCGGTCTCGACCGACCGTCCGTTGGCTTCGTGCAGCGCCACCCGGCTCTGCCTCTTCACCCCCAGCGAAACGTATTTCGACTGAACCCGCCGCTCCGGCTCCACGTCGCGCTTGTGGATGTCTCGCATCTTGTCATAGGCGACAACCTCGAAAGAGCCGTCCTGGGACATTGAAAGAATGCCCGGATAGGCGAAAAGCCGATCCTTGTGCCCCCGCAGTTCGAGCGCCTGCGCGGGCGCGACCGCACCGGTCAGCACCGTCAGGACAAGGATTATCGCTCTCCGCGCGTCAACTACGCCGCGCAAAGCTGCAAACCAGATGCTACACAGTCGATTGAAAGAACGGATTCTGGCACACTCCGGCTGATTCGTTTCCCCAATCTACATCAGGCATAACGGCGATATGGACGATTCCAACGATCTTTTTTCCACAACTGGCACCTCCGCGGCAACACCCGCGCCAAAAACGGAAAACACGGCAGCAAGACAACCCGCCGCTGCAGCGCCGAAGGCAGCCCGGACGGAAGCCTCCAGAGCGGGCGCTCCCGCCAGTGGCGACGCCTATGATGCCTCCACCATCGAGGTCCTGGAAGGCCTCGAACCGGTGCGTCGCCGGCCTGGCATGTATATCGGCGGCACGGACGAGCGCGCTCTTCACCACCTGTTCGCCGAAGTCATCGACAACTCGATGGACGAAGCCGTGGCCGGACACGCCAACTTCATCGAGGTCGAACTCGACGCGGACGGCTATCTTTCCGTGACCGACAACGGCCGCGGCATTCCTGTGGAAAACCATCCGAAGTTTCCCGGAAAGTCCACGCTTGAAGTGATCATGACGGTGCTGCACGCCGGCGGCAAGTTCGACAGCAAGGTCTATGAAACCTCGGGCGGCCTGCACGGCGTCGGCGTTTCCGTGGTCAACGCGCTGTCGGATGATCTGGTGGTCGAGATCGCGCGCAACAAGAAACTCTACCGCCAGCGCTTCTCCCGCGGCATTCCGCAGGGCGGCCTCGAGGAACTCGGCGACATTCACAACCGCCGAGGCACCAAGGTCCGCTTCCATCCCGATCCGGAGATCTTCGGCGCCGGCGCGCGGTTTGATCCGGGCCGGCTCTACCGGATGGCCCGCTCCAAGGCCTACCTGTTTGGCGGTGTCGAGATCCGCTGGGTCTGCGCCGCTTCGCTGGTCGAAGGCACCGAGACGCCGGAAAAGGCCGTGTTTCACTTCCCCGGCGGCCTCAAGGACTATCTCGAGGCGTCGCTTGGCAAGGAGCATCGCGTCACCCGCGACATCTTCGCCGGCAAGACCGAGCGTCCCGGCGGCCACGGCTCGCTGGAATGGGCGATCACCTGGTATGGCGGCGATTCGTCGATCAGTTCCTACTGCAACACCATCCCGACGCCGGACGGCGGCACCCATGAAGCGGGCCTGCGCATCGCGCTGACCAAGGGGCTGAAGGCCTATGCCGAGCTCACCGGCAACAAGCGCGCCGCCGCAATCACCACCGACGACGTGATGATCTCCTCGATCGGCATGTTGTCGGTCTTCATCCGCGAACCGGAATTCGTCGGCCAGACCAAGGACAAGCTGGCGACCGTCGAGGCCCAGCGGATCGTCGAGAACGCATTGCGCGATCCGTTCGACCATTTCCTCGCGGACTCGCCCGCCGAAGCCGGCAAGCTGCTGGAATGGGTGATCGACCGCGCCGACGAGCGGGTCAGGCGCCGCAAGGAAAAGGAAGTCAACCGCAAGACCGCCGTGAGGAAACTCCGGCTTCCGGGAAAGCTGTCCGACTGCAGCCAGACAACTGCCGCGGGGGCTGAACTGTTCATCGTCGAGGGCGATTCCGCTGGCGGCTCGGCAAAGCAGGCCCGCGACCGCTCCAATCAGGCCATCCTGCCCTTGCGCGGCAAGATCCTCAACGTGGCCAGCGCCGGGCGCGAGAAGCTCGGCGCCAATCAGCAAATCGCCGATCTCATCCAGGCACTGGGATGCGGGACCCGGTCGAAATACCGCGAGGAAGACCTGCGCTACGAACGCATCATCATCATGACCGATGCCGACGT
>JAHJUC010000730.1 GCA_018829385.1 Alphaproteobacteria bacterium | reverse complement strand
CTTGACCCGGTCCCGCATCACCTGAGGCGGCGTCCAGCCCGGCCACTCGGCCTTGCGGGTGATCTTGTTGGTGCCCTGCCAGGTAAAGCCGTCGCGGCCGACGCCGATGCCGTAGGCCATCGCCTTGCCCTTGCCGACCACATGGTAGAGCCGCCGGTCGGAGGTGTCGATGATGATGGTGCCTTCCGGATGGCTCTCCTTGAACGAGATGACCTTGCGCTTGATCGGCGATTTGTCGGAGCGGCGGTGCTTGTTGTAGTTTTCCGAGGGCGGAAACAGCAACTGCAGCAGGGTCTTGGAGTCAGAGGAGGTCTGGCCGGCCGGCTGGGCCTGCACGGAAGCAGGCGCCATCAGGCAGAGTGCGAGAATAGCGGAAGAAATCAGGCGTTTCATGTGACGATCCTGGGCTGTCGTTGAAAGTGGGCGGGACTCGTAGGTTGAACAAGGCCTCAGTCAATCCGCAGACAAGACCCCGACCCTTGATGCTTATGGGTAACTGCTTCGCTGCGGACTGTCCAGCTTGGAGCGGACTGTGCTTGCCAAATTGTACTGCCCGGCGCGGCAAAATGGACGGCGCTTTACGTCAGTATTCTGAGCCGGACAATCAGGACTTGTAGATCGCCCAGTTCTTTTCGAAATCCTGGTTCAGCTCCGGCTTGTAAAGCTGCGTTCTGTTGCGGCCGCTATGCTTGGCGGTATAGAGTGCCACGTCCGCCTTGTTGTAGAGTTCCTCGGCGCTGTCGGCATCGCTGGCCATGCAAACCCCGAGGGACAGGGTGATCGGCCCGTAATTGACGCCGGTTTTCTGGTTCCGCAGCGGCGTGGCTTCGACGGCCTTGCGCAGGCGTTCGGCGATTTCCATGGTGATTTCGAGGCTCGTTCCCTCAAGGATCACCGCGAATTCCTCGCCGCCGGTGCGCGAGATGAAGACGTCCTTGCGCAGCGTGCTCTTCATCACCGCCGCGACAACGCCGAGCACGCGGTCGCCGACAGGATGGCCGTAGGTGTCGTTGAATTTCTTGAAATGGTCGATATCGGCAACGATCAACGCATAATACATCGCGTTGCGCTGTTCGTTGTAGATGTTGGCCAGGACCTCGTCGAACGCCCGGCGGTTGGCCAATCGCGTCAGCGGATCGGTGTTGGCGATGCGCTTGTACTCGTCGAGCTCGAGCTTGACCTGTTCCATCTCGCGGGCGCGTTCGACCATGTGCTCGACAACGACCTTGCCCTTTTCCATGCTGTCGCCGGTGGCGTTGGTCAGGACGCTGATGACGTTGTTGAGAATCTCGGCGCTTGCCATGCTTTTGGTGGAGATGCGGTTGTAGGCTTCGCCGAGCAGTTTCGAGTAGCTCTCCATCGACGACTGCTCTTGCTTGAGCAGCCGCAGCATTCCGTCGAGTTCGCCGGAAATCTTGTCGTGAGCCCCTTCCACCACGCCGGTGCGGTAGTGATGGGGGAAAACCTTCTTGCCCAACGCATCGAGTTCGTCCTGTGCCGGATTGCGGCCAAGCGCCTCGAACTGTTTCGTCAGGGTCGGGTTGGATGCATTGAGCGCTTCGTAAACCAGTTCGTAGTTCCGCGGCAGACCGGAAATGCCTCTACGGCGCATGGTGGCGAGCACCAAGGTGGCCGTGTCCATCGAATGGACCTTGTTCGTAGGCGATACCGTCATTGTCGTCCCCAGAATGGCTTTCATAGCTCTAGTGGCCGATATTCTTACGGGTAAAATCTTGGGGAAATATTAATGGCAACGAGGCTTTCCGCCCCGTTGCTCACCCGCACCTATGCAGAAACTCTAATAATTGTGAAATTCTATCCTAAATTCAATTCCTTGAAGAAATCATTGCCCTTGTCGTCGATCACGATAAAGGCCGGAAAATTTTCGACTTCGATCCGCCAGATCGCTTCCATGCCAAGTTCCGGGTACTCGACGACCTCGACTTTCCTGATGCAGTCCTGTGCCAGCCGGGCCGCCGGTCCGCCGATCGATCCAAGATAGAAGCCGCCATGCCGGGCGCAGGCCTCGCGCACCGCGCGGGAGCGGTTGCCCTTGGCGAGCATGACCATGGAACCGCCGAAGGACTGGAACTGGTCGACATAGGAATCCATGCGGCCCGCGGTAGTGGGGCCGAAGGAGCCGGAGGCATAGCCTTCGGGGGTCTTGGCGGGACCGGCATAGTAGACCGGGTGGTTCTTGAGATAGTCGGGCATCTCTTCGCCGGCTTCCAGGCGCGCGCGAATCTTCGAATGCGCCAGGT
>JAHJUC010000729.1 GCA_018829385.1 Alphaproteobacteria bacterium | reverse complement strand
CCCGCCGCCCTTCTGTCCGCCGCGGCTGCTCTCGACCAGCGGCGCAACGAACGCGGCATTCATATCCTCCACCAGCATCCAGGCCCGCTTGTAACTCATCTTCATGCGCCGGCCTGCAGCCGAGATCGAGCCTTCCTCGGCAATGCCTTGCAACAGATCGGCCTTGCCCGGCCCCAGGATCAGGCCATTGTCAAATGTCAGCCGAAGCCGCAATTTGGGCGCCATCACATCATCCTCCCTGGCTCGCCCCGAAACATGACGACAAACGTCTTGCGAGACAAGGCGCCGAAGCCGCCATGGGCCAGAACGCAAATGCCGGAAGCAGGCTACCCCGCTTCCGGCCCAGTTTCCGACATTGTCGTGTTTATCGCGAAAGTAGCGTGATCAGGATCCTAGCCGAACATGTCGGCGGTGATCCCCGCATACCAGCCGACCGACTCCTCGAAATTGGCCTTGCGCAACGCATCCTCCTCGTTCATCTGGCTGATGAAGGCCTGAGTGGAGGCAATCTTGCCGTCACCGGGAGCATACTGCGCGCCGACCTTGATGCTGTCGCCGGTCTCGATCAGGCTCCAGCAGGTGTTGGCGTATTTTGCCGGGAACACCTTCGATCCGACCAGGTCCGCGCGGACATTCATCGCTGCTACCTTGGCCTGGCTGTTGGCCGAGAAGCCCGATTTAGGCATGTCGCCGGCGATACAGGCGTCGCCGATGACGAAGACCGCCTCGTCGACCGTCGAGCGCATGCTTGTGGGATCGATCGGGCAGAAGCCGCTGTCATTGGTCAGACCGGCAGCGGCGGCGATGGCGCCGGCCTTCTGCGCCGGAATGATGTTGAGCAGCGCGCCCTTGAACGTATCGAGCCCGGTCTCCACCGTGCCGGCCTTGACGTCGACGCTCTCGATGCCGCCATGCACGTCCGGCCCGTACC
The DNA here is from genome assembly GCA_018829385.1 of Alphaproteobacteria bacterium. Lineage (GTDB taxonomy): Bacteria > Pseudomonadota > Alphaproteobacteria > Rhizobiales > Rhizobiaceae > Hoeflea. Next base: position 3,553 of record JAHJUC010000729.1, on the reverse strand, counting down.
ACTCGATCATGCCCGGATAATGCTTTTCCCAGCCTTCCTGGAACACGCCCTGCTTGGAGAACTTGTCCTTCGGGTCGAGGATGATGATCTTGGCATCCGTAAGCCCCTTGGACTTGAGCACATGCGCCATCATAGAAGCCCGCTCATAGGGGCCGGGCGGGCAGCGGTAGGGGTTGGGCGGAGCCACCATCAGGATCTGCTGTCCGTTCTCGATGGCATCGACGCCGGCCTTGAGGATCTTGGTCTGCTCCCCCGCCTTCCAGGCATGCGGCGCGGTCTGGGACAGTTCCTCCGAGTAGCCTTCCAAAGAATCCCAGATCAGATCGATGCCGGGCGAAACCACCAGCCGGTCGTAGGGGATCGTCGATCCGTCCGCCATCGTCACCGTCTTGGCCGCACGGTCGACGCCGGTAGCGCGTCCGGTCACCTTGGTGATGCCGTAACTCGATTGCAGCGTGTCGTAGCTGTGGGTGATCGATTCGAAGCTGCGAAACCCGCCCACATAAAGATTTGAAAAGAAGCAGGTGGTGAACATCTCTGAATCGTCGATCAGCGTCACGTTGATGGCGCCGTCGGAATCCTTGGCGATGTAGCGCGCAGCCGTTGCGCCGCCCGCGCCACCGCCGATGACGACGACACGCGGCTTGTCCTGCGCGCGCAGATAGGTCGGAAGCGTGAGCGCTGCGGCACTCGCTCCGGTGAAAAGTCCGAATTGGCGTCTTGTCAGGCCTGCCATGATATCCTCCCGGGTTGCAGGTTTCTCTCTATTGCGGATCCAGCGAACTGAAATAGGCCGCCAGCGCCGCAATTTCCTCGTTCGAGAGGTTCGCGACGCGCAACTTCATCACATCGTTCGAGCGCACATTGGTGGCGTACTCGAACAGTGAAATCACGAAATAGTCTTTTGGCAATCCGACAATGGATGGAATGCCATCGGCATGGCCGCTGGCCTGGTGACAGGTCACGCATTCGCCGGCCAGATATTCGCCGTACTCCGGGTCGCCGTCCATCTGCAGCACGATGTCGGCAAAGCCGCTGACCGGCCCCGATGTCGAGGCCTGCTCGGCGACAGGATCAGCGGCGGGAGCTTGCCGCGTGGCCGTTTCAAGCCATGAAATCAGCGCCAGCCGGTCATCCTCATCCGGCATGCCGCGAAACGACATCCGGTTGCCCTTGATGAAATCGCGCGGCCTCTCGATATATTGGCTGAGTGCGCGCGCATCCCAGACAAGCCCCGCGTCGCCCGCCGCGCGCATGCTCTCGGAGTAGCGGAAATCCTCCAGCCCGCCCGCCTTGCGCCCGAACAGTCCGTCCAGGTGCGGACCGACCCTGTGCTTGGCGCCCGCACCGATCTCGTGACAGGCAGCGCACGGCTTGAACAGTGCATCCGCCTCCTCCGCCAGCGCCGGACCGGAGAATACGGATACGGTCAGAAATCCAACAAAAATGGCAGGCACCAGACTGCACAAAATTCCAGTTTGCGCGGGGTGCCTGCCAGTTCCAGCCATTCCAGTTTTCCTCAAGGGCGCTTTTCAGCACTCGGTTGTCAATCGATTCCGCCTCCGGAACTCTCGTCGCCCTCACCCTCGGGGGTCACGTCGATGACCTGGGCGCGGGCGGTGATTTCCACCGGTCCCGGCTTGCAGTCGGTCATGCACGGCTCGACGCCCTTGGCGTAATGCGGCTCGCTCGCCCGGTCATCCGGAATGAAGTTGGCTTCATTCGGCAGGCGCATCGAGGTGAAGTTTTCCTTCGACAGTTCGAACTCCTCGTCATCCACGACATCGTTAAGATACATCAGATAGGCCGTGAGCGCATAGACGTCATCATCTGAGAGCGAACGGGCATTGCCGAACGGCATCGCCCGGCGAACGTAATCGAAGACGGTCGACAAATACGGCCAGTAAGAGCCGATCGTCTTTTCCGGACGATCGTTGCGCAAGGTATCCTGCCCACCCGCAAGCACCGGCCAGCGGCCCGCGCCCTCGCCGAAATCGCCATGACAGACGGCACAGTTTTCCACGAAGATCGGTTCGCCCTCGGCCACCGTGCCACGGCCTTCCGGCAAGCCGGTTCCATCCGGACGGACATCGATGTCCCAGGCCGCGATTTCGTCTGGCATTGCCTTGCGGCCCAACCCGAACGCGCCCTGGCTTTTCTCGACAACCATCTCCGCGGCCGGAGCAGCTTCGACGGCGGCGCCCGCGTCGGCGGTTTCAACCGGGGTTTCGCCAGCCTCAACAGCCGCCGGAGCCGCCGCCGTCTCCTGGGAGAAGGTTTTCAGGTAAGCCAGCACATTGGCTATTTCATCGTTTTTCTTGAGGCCGGCAAAGGCCATCTTGGTGCCTTTGATCATGCCCTTCGGGTTGGCCAGGTAGGTGCTCAGCGTCTCGGCATCCCAGACCAGGCCGCCCTGACCGGCCTCGCTCATGGCATTGGAGTACTTGTACCCCTCCGCTCCTCCAGCCGCACGGCCGAACAATTCATTGAGCTCCGGTCCGACCTTGTGCTTGGCGCCGTCGCCGACCGCGTGGCAGGCTGCGCATTTCTTGAACACTTTCTCTCCGGCGCCCGCGTCGCCTTCAGCCCATGAGGGCGTGGCCAGCACGGTCAATCCGAGGACGGCAAGCGCCGCAGACTTAGGAAACTTCAACATTTTCAACCACCCCGTCGTTGTTGACGTGCCATGTCTGGATGCCATTGTTGTGATAGATCGAATTCTCGCCGCGCGCCGCGCGCAGCTCGTTCTTGGTCGGCTGAACCAGTCCCTGATCGTCAATGGCGCGGGACTGCAGCAAGAGCTCTGATCCGTCCCAGTTGATATCGAGATAGAACCGGTGCAGCGCCTTGGGCAGGCTTGGCCCGTCGAGCCGCGCGGTCTGCCAGGTGCGGCCGCCGTCGAGCGTGACATCGACGCGCTTGATCGTGCCGTTTCCGGACCACGCCAGGCCGGTGATCACCAGCGGCCCCTTGCCATGGGTCACCGGCGCCTGCGGGCTCGGGCTGGTGATGACCGATTTCACATCCATCACCCAAGTATGGCGGCGGGCCTTTCCGTCGGGCAGAAGATCGGTGTATTTCGAGGTTTCCTCGCGCTGGGCCCAGGGCTCGTCGCCCACTTCCAGCCTGCGCAGCCACTTGACCCACATGTTGCCTTCCCAGCCGGGAACGCAAAGCCTGAGCGGATAGCCCTGTTCGGGACGCAATGCCTCGCCGTTCATCTTGAACGCGACAAGGCAGTCGTCGAGCGCCTTCTCCATCGGGATCGAACGCGTCATCGCCGCGGCGTCGGCGCCTTCGGCCAGAAGCCATTTGCCGTTGGTCTTCACCCCTGCCTCTTCCAGCAGATAGCGCAGCGGCACCCCGGTATAGACCACGCAATGGATCATGCCGTGGGTGAACTGGCAGCCGTTGAGCTGCGAGCCGCGCCACTCCATACCGCCATTGGCGGCGCATTCGAGGAAGTAGACCCGGTTTTCGCGCGGGAACCGCTTCAGGTCCTCCATGGTGAACACCAGCGGCGTGTCGACCAGGCCGTTGATCATCAGCCGGT
>JAHJUC010000728.1 GCA_018829385.1 Alphaproteobacteria bacterium | reverse complement strand
CCGGCATTCCTGACCAGGCCCAACTCGTCGATCAGCTTGAGGTTGGCGACGCCGGCGGCGGCACCGATCGGATGGGCCGAATAGGTCCAGCCATGGCCGATCGCGCCGTACTCGTCGGTGCCCTGCTCGAGCACCTGCCAGACCTTCTTCGAGATGATCGACCCGGACAGCGGCGCATAAGCCGAAGTCAGGCCCTTGGCGATGGTGATGATGTCGGGCTCGATGCCGTAATGGGTGGAGCCCATCATGGTGCCGAGACGTCCGAAGCCGGTGACGACCTCGTCGGCGACGAGCAGGATGTCGTGTTTCTTCAGCACCTTCTGGATCGCCGCCCAGTAGCCTGACGGCGGCGGCACGATGCCGCCGGTTCCGAGCACCGGCTCGCCGATGAAGGCGGCGATGGTGTCGGCGCCTTCGCGCTCGATCATCGCTTCGAGTTCGCTCACGCAATGGGCGACGAAATCGGCTTCCGACATCGACAGGTCGGAGCGGCGGAAATAGTACGGCGCCTCGGTGTGCAGTACCTGGCTCAGCGGCAGGTCGAACTTCTTGTGGAACAGCTCGAGACCGGTGAGCGAACCGGTCATCAGGCCGGAACCGTGATAGCCGCGCCAGCGCGAGATGATCTTCTTCTTTTCCGGGCGGCCGAGAATGTTGTTGTAGTACCAGATCAGCTTGACGTTGGTTTCGTTGGCGTCGGAACCGGAGAGGCCGAAATAGACACGGCTCATGTTCTTGGGCGCCCGGTCGATGACCATCTTGGCCAGCGTCACCGAGGCCTCGGTGCCGTGGCCGACATAGGAATGGTAATAGGCCAGTTCCTTCGCCTGGGCGGCAATTGCCTCGGTAACCTCCTGGCGGCCATAGCCGATGTTGACGCAATAGAGGCCGGCAAAGCCGTCGAGCAGGCGGTTGCCCTCACGGTCGGTGATGTGGACGCCTTCGCCGCCGGTGACGATGCGGTTCTTCAGCTCGCCGCGTGCGAACTGGGCGAGATGGGTCGAGGGATGGAAAAAGTGATCGTGATCCCATTGGTCAAGCTGGTCGTTGCGCAACATTGTCATTTCCTTCTCTGAATGTGTGTCATGCCCAGTCGCGGCAGACATATTTGACGTCGGTGAATGCTTCCATGCCCAGGCGGGAGCCCTCGCGGCCCAGCCCGGATTGCTTCATGCCGCCGAACGGGATCGGCGCGCCGGTCACCTTGGTCCGGTTGACGGCAACCATGCCGAATTGCAGCGTCCGGCTTGCCCGGTAGATGCGGCGGGGATCCTGGGTATGCAGGTAGGCCACGAGTCCGTATTCGGTGTCGTTGGCCTTCTCGAGGACTTCCTCCTCGGTGTCGAAAGGCGCGATCGCGGCAACCGGGCCGAAGGTCTCCTCATGCATGATCAGGGCGTCGACCGGCACGTCGGCAAGCACTGTCGGCTGGTAGAACAGCCGGCCCGCATCATGCCGGGCGCCGCCGGTGAGCAGCCGCGCGCCCTTGCCGAGCGCGTCGGCGACATGCTGCTCCTGCTTGGCCACGGCGGCGTCGTTCATCAGCGGCCCGATATCGGGATCGTCCATGCCGGCGCCGACGGTCAGCCTTGACGTGGCTTCGGTGAATTTCGCGCAGAACGCCTCATAGACCGGGCGCTCGACGAAGAAGCGGTTGGCGCCGAGACAATCCTGGCCGGAGGTGGCGAATTTCGCCTTGATGGCCTCCTCGACGGCCTGATCGAGATCCGCGTCGGCGAACAGGATGAAGGGGGCGTGCCCGCCCAGCTCGAGGACCAGGCGTTTCACCGTGTCGGCGCTCTGCCGGTAAAGGAGCTTGCCGATTTCGGTGGAGCCGGTGAAGGACACCGCGCGGACGCGCCGGTCCTTCATCCAGGGTTCGACGACCACCGGCGCATCGCCGGTGACGACGTTGAACGTGCCCGCCGGAAAGCCGGCACGCTCGGAAAGCTCGGCCAGCGCCAGCGCCGAGAAGGGCGTTTGCGCCGACGGATGGGCCACGACCGTGCAGCCGGCGGCAAGGGCGGCGGCTGCCTTGCGGGTCAGCATGGCGGAGGGAAAGTTCCACGGCGTGATCAGGGCCGCGACGCCGACCGGCTCGCGCCAGACCTCGACCTCGGCATCTGGCAGGTGGGAGGTCACGCCCTCGATGTTGGGGCGCCTGGCCTCTTCGGCGAAGAACTCGACGAAGGAGGCGCCGTAGTCGATTTCACCGCGCGCCTCGGAGATCGGCTTGCCCTGTTCAAGCGTCATGAGAAGCGCGAGGTCCTCCCTGTGCTCGAGGATCAGCTCGTACCAGCGGCGGAGAGTGGCCGCGCGCTGTTGCGGCAACATCGAGGACCACGGCCCGAATGCCTGCTGGGCGGCGTCGACGGCCTGGGCGCTGTCGGTTGCCGACAGGCTTGCAACATCGCCGAGATGGCTGCCGTCGGCGGGGTTGGTGACGGCAAACATCTGTGCGGATGCGCCGGCGGTCCAGCGCCCGCCGACATAGGAAAAGCCGCGAAACAGGGCGGGATCGGCAAGCTCGAACTGCGTCGTTCTGAATTTCGGTTGAACCATGGACACTGTGCTGCTCCCGGGTTGGTGGGTCTGACCCGATTGTAGCCAGGCATCGGCAGAGGAATTGCCTGACGCGCCCGCACTTGCCAGAGGGTTCATCCTTTTCCTGGCGTCCGGCAGCCTAATTCGTCTTCGGCTCCGGCCCCGTGAGTATGTCGAAGGGCGGCACATGCGTATGCTTGACCGGCTTGGTGACGATGTAGGTGAAATAGCGCGCAAGGCCGGCGCGGCGGGCCAGGAGGTCGTCGATCAGCCGCTGATAGCTGTCGATGTCGCGGGTGATGACGTGCAGCAGATAATCGAAACCGCCGCCCAGCGCCCAGCACGACATGATCTCGTCATATCCGGCGATTGCCTGCTCGAAGGCCTGGAAAGTGGCCGAGCGGTGGTTGTCGAGTTCAGCCATGACAAAGACGGACACCTGCGGGCCGACATGCCTGAGCTCGATGTCGGCATGATAGCCGGAGATGATGCCGGCCTTTTCAAGCCGGCTCAAGCGTTCCCAGCACGGGGTGGGGCTGAGATTGACCCGTTTGGCCAGTTCGGATTTGGATATCCGGCCTTCCCGCGACAGGGTGGCGAGGATCTTGATGTCACGGTCATCGAGTTTGATTGGAGCCATGCCCACGACTTTTGATGCAGCATTGAGGGGTTGTCAATTTCGATGATTGAGGTCATCAGTATATCATGACAATCTGGCCGCCAAAACCTCAAGACCTTCGCCGCCCCGCCTACAAATCGCTCGCAGACGCGCTGGT
>JAHJUC010000727.1 GCA_018829385.1 Alphaproteobacteria bacterium | reverse complement strand
TTTTGCGCGCGACATTGCCGATGTGCTGTCGCGCGTCGCGCCGTTGATGGCGGTGGTGCGATCCGGCGCGGCGGCGGAACCGGAGCTCGCGAGCCTCTACCGCGAACTGCATGAGGGGCGACGCAGAAACCTGCTTGCGGTTGCCGAGGCGCTGGCGCGAGCCGGCGCGCTCAGAGAGCATCTGACCGCCGCGGGCGCAGCGGACACCATCTGGCGGCTGGCAAGCCCGGAGCTCTTCACCCTGATGCAGGATGTCGAAGGCATGCCCCTGGACGCCTACTCGGAATGGCTGGGACGGACGCTTGCCGGGGCATTGCTCGAGCCTTGAAGGCTGTTGCCGGTCTGCGCCGGTCGAGGTTGACGCACCGACCCTCGCCGGATAGCTTGCGAAAACGGGGTTACGGGTGGACTCCCCGTTGCAGGCGAGAGCCCAAGTTCCGCCCTTCGTGTTTATGCGAAGGGATCATCATGTCCAAATCCATCCCAGCCCATGACCTGATCACTCTGTCCGGCACCAGCGCCTGGCCGACTGTCGTTGCCTCGACCCGCTGTTTCAAGTTCGAGGAAGAGGGGCGCGCCATTGCCGGCTCGGTCTGGCGCGATCACATGGAAACGGAAGTCTGGGGACCGGAGCTGGCCCGTCTCGGCAAGCCCGTCGTCGTCTACTGCCTGCATGGCCACAATGTCAGCCAGCTGGCGGTGGCGCGGCTCAGGGCGCTAGGCATCGATGCGCGGCACCTGGAGGGCGGCATCGACGCCTATGAGGCGGCTGGAGGGCTGGTGCTCAAACAGCGCGGGCCGGATGTGCCGCTCACGTTGCCGCAACCGACCCGATGGATCACCCGCGAAAGGCCGAAGATTGACCGCATCGCCTTTCCCTGGCTGGTGCGCCGCTTCATCGACCCATTCGCGGAGTTTCATTTCGTTGAGGCGGAATGGGTGGTCGATATTGCCGAGGAGCTTGGTGCAATCCCGTTCGATGTCGATGGCGTTGTCTATTCGCACCGCGGAGACAAGGGCGAGTTCTGCAGTGTCGACACCTTGCTCGATCTGTTCAGCATCGAAGATCCCGCCCTGCGGCATCTGGCCCGCATCGTCCGTGGCGCCGATACCGGGGATCTCGGCCTTGAGCCGCAATCGGCAGGCCTGCTGGCGATTTCGCTGGGATTGTCATCTTCGGAAGATGATGATCTGGCACAGCTGGAAAAAGGCATGGTGATCTACGATGCATTGTTTGCATGGTGTCGTCACTCCACTGCTGAAAAACACACCTGGACGTCGGGGCCTGCCGCATCATGAGTTCCCTTTCTTCTCCCTCATGGCCGGAGATGCTCCGCGTCTTCGGCCGCATCGGGCTTCTCTCCTTCGGCGGGCCTGCCGGGCAGATCGCGCTGATGCACCGCGAGCTGGTCGAAGAGCGCGGCTGGCTCGACGAGCCGCGGTTCCTGCATGCGCTCAATTTCTGCATGCTGCTGCCGGGTCCGGAAGCGATGCAGCTTGCCACCTATTCCGGCTGGCTGCTGCGCGGGGTGAAGGGCGGCTTGCTTGCGGGCCTGTTGTTCATCCTGCCGGGTTTCGCCGTGATCATGGCGCTGTCGGCGGTCTATTTTCACTATGGCGAGTTGCCGCTGGTGGCGGGCGTGCTGTTCGGGCTGAAGGCGGCGGTGCTGGCAATCGTTGTCGAGGCGCTGATCAAGGTGTCGAAACGGGCGCTGAAGTCGCGATTGGCCTATGGGCTTGCTGTCGCGGCGTTTGTCGCCATCGCCTTCCTCAAGCTGCCTTTCCCGCTGATCGTTCTGGGGGCAGGGGCAATCGGCATCCTCGCCTCGATGATCAAGCCGTCAACGGCAGCCGTGCCGATTGAAATATCCGCCGTGGCCCTTCCGGGACTGGTCGGGCCCACACTCCGGACCGTGCTGGCCTGGGGCGCGATATGGCTCGGGCCGCTGGCGGCGCTGTTGTTTCTGCCGGGGATCCCGGATGCCTTTTCCGCGATGGCAGCGTTCTTTTCCAAGGCCGCGATCGTCACGTTCGGCGGCGCCTACGCGGTGCTGGCCTATGTCGGGCAGCAGGCGGTCGAGGTGCATGGCTGGCTGGTTCCGGGCGACATGCTGGCGGGCCTCGGGCTTGCCGAGACGACGCCGGGACCCTTGATCCTGGTGCTGGTGTTCGTCGGCTTTCTCGGGGGGGCGCGGGAGACGGGGCTTGATCCGATGATCGGCGGGCTCGCCGGCGGATCGCTGGCGCTGTTTTTCACCTTCGCGCCGTGCTTCCTGTGGATTTTCGCCGGCGCGCCGCATATCGAACGGCTGCGTTCGGTCAAATGGCTGACGGCGGGACTTGTGGCGATCACTGCCGCGGTGGTGGGCGTGATCTCGAATCTGGCGGTCTGGTTTGCGTTGCACGTGCTGTTTGCGGATGTGGGCGAGGCGGCATTCGGCCCGTTCATCCTGCCGGTGCCCGATCTGGCGAGCCTCAACGCCGCCGCGCTCGCCATCGCGCTTGGCGCCGGCGTGGCGCTGTTGCGGTTTCACGTCAACCTGTTCGTGGTGCTCGGGGCGGCGACACTGGCTGGCATCGCGGTCGCGCGGGTCGGCTGATGCGCAGTCGACCGGGCCGGTCTTACAGCGCCGTGCATCCGATCGGATGCGCAAAGGACGCTGTAACACTTTGATTTAATGCATGTACGTTATCGTTCAAACGGATCCGTTTGAACGCGACATGCATTAGTCGAACAGGCTCGAGACCGATTGCTCGGCGGCGGTGCGGTTGATGGCTTCGCCGATCAGGGCGTCGGTCGAGATCACCCGGATATTGGGAGCCGACAGGATTTCCGGCGTCGGCTGGATCGAGTCGGTGATGACCAGTTCCTTGAGCTTCGAAGACGAAACGCGCGCCACGGCGCCTCCCGACAGCACGCCGTGGGTGATGTAGGCGGTTACCGATTTGGCGCCATTGGCAAGAAGGGCTTCGGCGGCATTGCACAGGGTGCCGCCGGAATCGACGATGTCATCGATCAGGATGCAATCCTTGCCCTCGACTTCGCCGATGATGTTCATGACTTCGGATTCGCCGGGCCGGTCGCGGCGCTTGTCGACGATGGCGAGCAGGGAGCCCAGGCGCTTGCCGAGCGCACGGGCGCGAACTACGCCGCCGACATCGGGCGAGACCACCATGACATTTTCCAGCTCGTAATGAGCCTTGATGTCGCGGGAGATCACCGGGATGGCGAACAGGTTGTCGGTCGGAATATCAAAGAAGCCCTGGATCTGGCCGGCATGCAGGTCAAGCGTGAGAACCCGGTCGGCGCCGGCCTCGGTGATCAGGTTGGCCACCAGCTTGGCCGAGATCGGCGTGCGGCCGGACGCGCGGCGATCCTGCCGGGCGTAACCGAAATAGGGGAGAACCGCGGTGATGCGCCGCGCCGACGAACGGCGGAAGGCGTCGATCATGATCAGCAGTTCCATCAGGTGGTCGTTTGTCGGATAGGACGTCGACTGAAGGATGAAGACATCCTCGCCGCGGACATTCTCCTGGATCTCGACAAAGATCTCCTGGTCGGCAAAGCGCCTGACGCTGGCCTTGCCCAAAGGCACATTGAGATAATTGCAAATGGACTCTGCCAAACGCCGGTTCGAGTTTCCCGCGAAAACCTTCATTTGGGACCGCCTGTTTTTTCGGCCGCGTCGCTCCGTGCGCAGGATCACGCAAGGGGACGAGGCGCCAACCCGTTGGCCCGCGTTTAAGCGGCGGTTTTGATGATTGCAAGCACGCATCGCCAAGCGGCGTAATTTTTCTGTTAAACTTCCCGGGATGTGACGCCGGCAAAGCACAGCCAGCCGGGCCGCGCGCCTGTCAGAGACCGCGCCAGGCGGTGTAATCGGCCATTGTGCGGGTGGCGATTCGCTCCATCACATTGGCGGGGACGGAAGCCCACGGATCGCCGCTGCCGCCAGGAAACACTTCCTGCCCCTGAATCCGGGTCAACCTGGTTCCGGCCGCATCCAGAATGTCCCAGACATAGAACACGGTTGTCTGGCCATTGAAGTTGTCAGCGGAGAAATAGCCCTTGAGCACATGGTCGCCGCCCGGATCGGAGGCGCTCAGGATTGCCAGTCCGCGAGTGCGCGCCTCGACCGCCAACTGACGCGACAGCGGCGTGACGGCGTTCACGGGGGCGCCGATAACCGGCATGAAGCGGATCTGGCCGCGGACCTGGCCCGCGGGCAGGGCGGCCTGGGTCTGGGCTTGGGCCGGGCTCTGCGGCGCTGCCGCCGGTGACTGAGGGCTTGTCGCGATGCCGGGCGCAGTGCCGGGTGCGGTGGCAAACGGATCAAAGCCGCCCGGGGGCGCTGCCTCCGTGGCGGCCTGCTGCTCGCCGGGGATCGGCTGCAGCGACTGCTCGGTGACGTTGCAGCCGGCCATCATGACGGCCAACATCCCTACCATGCCGACAATTTTGATGCGCTGCATCATGTTTCCCGCCCGTTTCCCGCCCTGTTATGAAATCCCGGAGGCAGGCCTGTCAATCGTTGACGGGTCCGCGCGTGTGGAGAGCGAGTGACGGCCGGGCCGTCGGC
>JAHJUC010000726.1 GCA_018829385.1 Alphaproteobacteria bacterium | reverse complement strand
GGCGCTCGCCGGCGGCAAAACGCTCGCCTGCTACCAGCAGGTGCACCAGCCCGCCGTCTACCGCACCGTCCACGAGCAGGTGGTGCTCAGGCCCGGCGGCGTTGTCCACGAAACCATCCCTGCCCGCTACAGCCAGGTCACGGAGACCGTGCTTGTCGAGCCGGAGCGGGTGGTGGCGCGGCATATTCCTGCCGTGACCAGAACCGTGCACCAGACAGTCATGGTCCGTCCCAAGTCGGTCGGCTGGGAGTGGCGCCACGTCCATGGCGTCAAGACGCTGTGCAAGGTGGTGCATCCGGCGCAATATGCCACGCGCGCCCAGACCGTGATCGTGCAGCCGGCCCGCACCGTGCATGAAACGATCCCGGCGCGCTATGCGCACCGCACCCGCACCGTGCTGGTTCAGCCGGAGCGCACCGTCGCTCGCCACGTGCCGCCGGTGATCAAGACGGTGGCGCGCACGGTGGAAGTCCAGCCAGCTTCTGCCGGCTGGGTGCAGGTGTCAGGTCGCAGCCGCTGCAAGTAAGGCCGCGGACCGTCATCCGGGCGGCAGTCGCGTTCGGAACGACCTGGACTGGACCAGAACGCCGGAGCGTGGGAGCCTGAATATTCACGTGTCCCGAATGTTTCGGATTTCCCGCTCGGAGAATCCGCGATAGAGCACCTGCATGACCACGCACACATTTTCCGTCTCCCAGGATCCCCGGGATCCCGGTTTCGTTGAGGACCCCTACCGCTTTTACGCCGGTATGCACCGCGCCTCGCCTGTCTTCTTCTGGGAAGAGTACGGCATGTGGTGCGTGGCTGGCTATGACCAGGTCAACGCGCTGCTCAGGGACCGGCGGCTCGGCCGGGAGAACCGCTGGGGCGCGCCGCTGAACCCGGTAGAGGGCCGCGGGCACCTTGCCGATTTCGACCGGATCGAAAGCGGGTCGCTGCTCGAGCGCGAGCCGCCGGCGCACACGCGGCTGAGAACGCTGGTCAACCGCGCCTTCGTTTCCCGCTCGGTGGAGCGGCTCAGGCCGCGCATCCGGGGGCTCGCCAATCAACTGATTGACGCCCTGCCCGCCGATCGGCCGTTCGATCTGCTGCCTGGGTTCGCAACGCCGATCCCGCTGACGGTGATCTGCGAATTGCTCGGCGTCCCCGTGGGCCGGGCTGACGACCTGCTGAGCTGGTCGCATGCAATGTGCGAAATGTATGTGCCGCACCGCGCGCACGAGACAGAAGAGCGCGCCAACCGCGCCTCGGCCGAGTTCGGCGCGTTTCTGACCGCGCATATCGAGGCGCACCGGCACAATGGCGCCGACGATCTGCTTTCAGCGCTGATCGGGGTACGCGACACCGGCGAGAAGCTCTCCGACGACGAGCTGATCTCGACCTGCGTGCTGCTGCTCAATGCCGGGCATGAGGCGACCGTCCACCAGACCGGCAATACGGTGAAGACCATTCTCGACCAGGGCGGCGACCCGCGCCGGTTCTTCGCAACGCCGGAGATGGCGGCCGCGACGATTGAAGAGGCGTTGCGATATGACGCGCCGCTGCACATGTTCACCCGCTATGCCTATGAGGCGGTCGATCTCGGGCCGGTGACACTGAAGCCGGGGGAACAGGTGGCGCTGCTGCTGGGTGCCGCCAACCGCGATCCATCAACCTTCGAGGCGGCGGACGAATTCCGGCCCGGAAGGGCAGATCAGAAGAATGTCAGCTTTGGCGCGGGCCTGCATTTTTGCATCGGCGCGCCGCTGGCCCGTCTCGAGTTGCAGGAATCGCTGGCGGTCCTTTTCGACCGGATGCCAGAGCTGAAGTTCGCGACATCGCCGCGCTACCGCGACAGCTATCATTTTCACGGGCTCGCGAGCCTGATTGTCGAGCAAGAGCCTGCAGATCAGAAGACCGCGTGATCACCGCGCTCGACGCTGGCTTCGCCGCGGAGCACCTTTTCGTAGAAATCGAACAGCGTATCCGAGCCATAGGACGGCGTCAGGTTCTCATCGTAGCGGCCGGTCTCGGGATCGAGCACCAGCATCGATTCGGTTGCGTAGTAACGGCCTATCCGCGCAAGTTCGGCCTTGTCGACAAGCCTCGATGAGACCCGCCCGGCGATACCGAGGGCCGCGATGATGACATCCATCATCGCCACCGGCACATGTTTGAATTTCAGCTCTCGACCAAACAGGGCGAACAGCTTTTCACCCTGCTGGCGCGGGGTGATGGCCGGACCGGGTCCGCCGACCGGCAGGATCCTGTTCCACAGGCTCTCATCGGTGACGCAGCCTGCGATGAATGCGCCGAGATCACGGTCGCTGATCGGCTTGCAGGCGGTCAGTTCGCCACTGCCGAACAGCAGGAACGGCTTGCCCCTGCGGACGCGGTCGATCTGCCCCGAAAGCGACTTGAAAAAGGCGGTCGGGCGGACGATCGAATAGGTCAGGCCGGAGGCCGTCAACTCCGCCTCGAAGGCGAGCTTGGCTTTCTGAAATTCCAGCAACGGCTTCTGCACGCAGATCGCCGACAGCAGAACCATCTGCGCAATGCCTGCCTGCTTGGCGACCCTCAGCGCGACGGAATGCGCCTGGTGATCGACCGCCCAGGCATCCCGCGGCGCCCCGGTGCGGGAGGCCATGCAGGAGACGAGAGCATCGAAATGCTCGCCGCATATGCCGTCAAGAGCAAGGCTCGCGGGATCGGACACATGGCCGGAACGGACCGTGACGCCTTCGGGAAAACCACCCTGCAGCGACTGCT
>JAHJUC010000112.1 GCA_018829385.1 Alphaproteobacteria bacterium | reverse complement strand
GTCGAGCTCGGTCAGCGCCGTCGCCCAGTCGATGGTTTCGGCCACGCCGGGGCTCTTGAACAGGTCCATCTGGCGGAGCTTCTGCACATAGGCCACCACCTGCCGCGACAGCTCGTCGTGACAGCCCGGCACCTTCAGCCGAACGATCTCGAGTTCGACGTCGGCTGCGGGATAATCAACCCAGTGATAAAGGCACCGCCGCTTCAGCGCGTCGTGGATCTCGCGGGTGCGGTTGGTGGTGATGATCACGATCGGCGGTTCCTGCGCCTTGATCGTGCCAAGCTCGGGAATCGTCACCTGGTAGTCCGACAGGATCTCCAGCAAAAACGCCTCGAAGGCTTCGTCGGTCCGGTCGAGCTCGTCGATCAGGAACACCGGCGCGCGGCCGCCGGTGCCTTCCAGCGCCTGCAGCACCGGTCGCCGGATCAGGTGCTTCTCCGAGAAGATATTCCGCTCGATCGCTGAGCGGTCGTCCTCGCCAGTGGCTTCCGCCAGCCGGATTTCCAGCATCTGCGCCGGATAGTTCCACTCGTAGACCGCCGAGGAGACATCCAGCCCCTCGTAGCACTGCAGCCGGATCAGCGGCCGGTCGAGCGCCTTGGCCAGCACCTTGGCGATCTCGGTCTTGCCGACCCCCGCCTCGCCTTCGAGAAACAGCGGCCGCTTCATCCTGAGGCTCAGAAACAGCACCGTCGCAAGCGCCCGGTTGGCGACGTAATCCTGGCTCGAAAGCAGCGCCAGCGTTTCGTCAATCGAGTTTGGCAGCGGATTGGTGATCGACATCTTTGCTCCGGAGTGAGGCGGTGACTGTTCCATCCGGCTCAAGGCTAAACAGAATGATATCCACGGTCCAGATACAAAAGCGCCGGTCCTGCGGGTCCGGTCCGCAAGCCCGTCACCTCGCCGAACAGCACGGTATGGGTGGCCACGATCTTTGCGTCGATGAGACGGCAATCGAACACCGCGGCCGCTCCGACAAGCGTCGGCGCGCCGGTGGTGATCGTGTCCCATTCGGCCTCGGCAAACCGCTCGTCGACGCTCAGGTGATCAAGCCCGGAGAACGCCACCGCCATATGCTCGTGGCTCGCCATCAGCGTGTTGAGCGCGAAGACACCCGATTCGGTGAATATCTCGTTGTGCGGATTGGAATGGTTGAGGCAGACCAGCAGCGTGCCGGGATTGTCCGACACCGAACAGGCAGCCGTCACGGTCACGCCGCGCCGCACGCCCTCGTGCATGGTCGTGGCGATCTGCACATGCCCGGCATAGCGCGCCATTGCGTCGCGGTAGTCCTTGGAATCAATCGTCTGCCGTTTCAACACGCCTGCGCCTCGGTTTGGGTTTGCCCCGGTAAAGATGACCTTGCCGCCCATACATAAAGTGCGAGCGCGAATTTGAAACCCGCCGCGCGCGACTTTTTCTCTCCCAGCGCCGTCAGGCAAGGCGCAAGCGACGGATTTTGCTTTGATTAGCCCGCGCCGCCGGGCTAAATACCGCGCATGACCATTCGCTCTGCACTTTCCGTCCTGCCGTTCGTCGTGGGCCTTACTCTCGCCGCAGCGCCGGCGCGGGCGGAATCGCTGCATGTCGGGCTAGTTATCCCGCAGGAAGGCCAGTTCAAGCCGCTTGGCGATCATGTCCGCCAAGCCTTCGAGGTCTGGGAGACCGGCAATCCGAACGTGTTCGAGGACATTGTCGAAGGCGACGACAGCTGCTCCGAGGAGGCCGGCGCCGATGCCGCCGCTGCGATGATCGAGGCCGGCGTCAATGTTGTGGTGGGCTTCCTGTGCACCGAAAGCCTTGCCGCGGCCCTGCCGCTGCTGTCGGCAGAAAACATCCCGGTTATCACGCTCACGGTCCGTGCCGACATCATCGGCGAGGAAGCCGCGCGACTCGGATGGTCGTTCTTCCGCCTCGCCCCGCGCGCCGGCTCCGAAGCGGAAATCGCCTCCGACGCGATCCTGAGGCTGTGGGCCGACAAATCGTTTGCGCTGATCGAGGATGGCGCCATCTCCGGGCGGGAACTCGTCGAGGCGATCCGGGTCAATCTTGAAAGCCGGGGTTTGAAGCCGAATTTCGTCGACAATTACCGCCCCGGCCAGGCGACCCAGCCAAGCCTGGTGCGCAGGCTCAAGGCCGCCGGCGTGAGCCGCGTCTTTGTCGGCGGCGAGCGCTCCGACATGGCGGTCATCGCCATGGAGGCCGAGCGGCAGGGCGTTCCACTGAAGTTCATGGGCGGTGACCTGTTGCATGCGCCGCAAGGCGAGATCCCGCTGCCCGACGGCACCATCGCCGTGCTTGCCGCCGGCGCCACACCGGGACCGGAAGCCGAAGCCGCCCGCAGCGCCTTCCAGGAGCGGGGCCTGATCGCCGAGGGGCTGCGCATCCCGGCCTATGCCGCG
>JAHJUC010000725.1 GCA_018829385.1 Alphaproteobacteria bacterium | reverse complement strand
GCGTCGGTTAACGGTGTTGGCAAGTCCGCGGGTGCCGGCCGGCAAGGTCAAGGCGCCCGCCGGCAGCTTCGCAATCATTTGTCGCCGCTGGCACATGCGGCTTGGAATTATCTAGGTATCGGAATCAGACATGCTGGAAATTAGAAATCTTCACGCCCGCATCGCCGAAGACGGCACGGAAATCATTCGCGGCCTCAACCTGACGGTCAAGGCCGGCGAAGTCGCCGCCATCATGGGGCCGAACGGCTCGGGCAAGTCGACGCTGTCCTACATTCTCGCGGGCCGTGACGACTACGAAGTCACCGAGGGCGACATCCTCTACAATGGCGAGAGCATTCTCGAACTCGACCCGGCCGAGCGCGCCGCCAAGGGCATCTTCCTGGCGTTCCAGTATCCGGTCGAGATCCCGGGTGTCGCCACCATGCAGTTCCTCAAGGTGGCGATGAACGAGCAGCGCAAGGCGCGCGGCGAGGACGAGTTGAAGACGCCGGACTTCATCAAGCTGGTCAAGGAAGCCGCCGCCAGCCTGCAGATCAATCCGGACATGCTCAAGCGTCCGCTCAATGTCGGGTTCTCCGGCGGCGAGAAGAAGCGCGCCGAGATCCTGCAGATGAAACTCTTGGCGCCGCAGCTGTGCGTGCTCGACGAGACCGATTCCGGCCTCGATATCGATGCGCTGAAGATCGTCTCCGACGGCGTCAACGCGCTCAGGTCGCCCGACCGTGCGGTCATCGTCATCACCCATTACCAGCGCCTGCTCGAGCACATCGTGCCCGACACCGTGCACGTGCTCTACAAGGGCCAGGTGATCAAGAGCGGGGACAAGGACCTGGCGCTCGATCTCGAAGCCAATGGCTATGCCGGGATCATCGAAGCCGCCGCTTGAGGCGACGCGACAAAGACGGGCCGCAAGGCCAGGAGAGACAGGCATGAACATGCAGACAAAGCCGCCACACACCGCAGCAGAACAGGCGATCCTCGACAGTTTCGCCGAGATGATCGGTCAGTTGCCGGGTGACGCGCCGGTGACGGCCGCACGCGACAAGCTGCTCAGCGGCATCAGCGATGCGGGTCTTCCGACCCGGCGGATCGAAAGCTGGCACTACACCGACCTGCGCAGCCTGCTGCGCGATGTGCCGAAGAAGGCCACCGGTTCGGCACGGCGGCTCGATCCGCTGGTTCGCGGCAGCGTCGTACTGCCGGTCGTCCAGGGTCAGAGCGCCGACATGAGCGCGCCGGACGGCATGGAGCTCGAGCCCTACATGGATCTGCTGGTTTCAGGGGCTGCGGCGAAGAGCCTGATCGGGCGCGGTTCCGACGATCTCATCGGCCAGCTCAATGGCGCCTTCGTCAGCGACGGATACAGCTTCTCTATCGCCGCCGATCAGGCCATCGACGAGATCATCGAGATCCAGTCGGTCCAGTCCGGCGGCCAGGTGCACAACCGCTTCGCGGCCGCCTTCGGTGCGAATGCAAAGGCAACGGTGATCGAACGGCATCTTGGCGACAAGGCCGAGGCCGGCCTGTCGACATCGATCTCCTCGCTAAAGCTCGAGGATGGCGCGGAGGTGACATGGATCATCCTGCAGGGCTGCGGCGAGAGTGACCAGCACCTGGGTCAGCTCAACGCGCGGCTGGGCGCGGGCTCGACGCTGAAGGTCTATGTGATCAATGCCGGCGGCAAGCTGGTGCGGCAGGAGCTGCACATTGACGTGGCGGGCGAGGGCTCGCATTTCGATTTGCGCTGCGTCAACCTGCTGGCGGGCGACAGCCACACCGACGTGACGCTGACGCTGGGCCACACCGTGCCCAATACGACGTCCAAGGAGATTGTCCGCAACGTGGTGCTGAACCGCGCGCGCGGCGTCTTCCAGGGCCAGATCCGGGTGGCACAGGTCGCGCAGAAGACCGACGCGCAGATGGCCTGCAACACGCTGCTTCTGTCGGATGACGGCGAGTTCGCGGCCAAGCCGGAACTCGAGATCTTCGCCGATGACGTGATCTGCGCGCATGGCGCCACGGTGATCGATATCGATCACTCGCACCTGTTCTACCTGATGGCGCGCGGCATCACCGAGAAGTCGGCGCGGGCGCTGCTGGTCAACGGCTTCGTTGACGAACTGATTGACGAGCTCGAAAACGAAGAGCTGGTGGAGGCGCTGGAAGCGCTGATCGAACAATGGCTTAAAGATCATGGCTGACAATCTGAATCAGGCCTATGATGTTGAAGCCGTGCGCCGGGATTTCCCGATCCTGTCGCGCACGGTCTATGACAAGCCGCTGGTCTATCTCGACAATGGCGC
>JAHJUC010000724.1 GCA_018829385.1 Alphaproteobacteria bacterium | reverse complement strand
TGCGCCAGCAGCAGCGACAGGCGTCCGGCGAAACCGGACGTCTGGATCAGGCCGACGATCAGCCCGATCGCTGTGACGATGACGACGATGGAGGCCGCCATGCGCCCGGCCTGAACGAAGGCGTCCCAGACCTTTCCGGACGACCGGAAGCCGGGAAACAGCACCAGCGTCGAGCCGAGCGCGGCGACAAGTCCGTAAAACCCGGCCTTGGGCACCGATGGCTGCACGAAGAGGAAATAGGAAAGCACGCCAAGCGGGATGAGGAACACAAGCGTCTGGACCCATTCCCCGCGGGTGAGCCGCGGCCGGGCCTCGTCCGGCAGCGCTCCGATTCCAAGCCGCCGGGCCTCGAAATAGACGGCAAGAAAGGTCCCCAGATAGTAGAAGATCGCCGGAATGATCGCCGCAACCACGATGTAGCGGTATTCGAGCCCGATCTGGCCGGCGACGAAGAATGCCACCACGCCCATCACCGGCGGCATGATCTGACCGCCGGTGGAGGCGGCCGCCTCGACCGCCCCGGCGAACGCCGGCCTGAAGCCGGATTTCTTGATCACCGGAATGGTCATCACCCCGGTCGAGACCACGTTGGAGATCGCCGCCCCCGACAGCGTGCCGAACAGCGCCGAGCTGGCAACCGCCGCATGCGCCGCCCCGCCAGTCAGCCCGCCGGTCAGGCGGTTGGCGATCTTCATCAGCAAATCGCCCGCGCCCGATCCCATCAGGATGGCGCCGAAGACGATGAAGATCAGCACGTTGCCGGTCACCACCTGGACCGGCTGCCCGAACATGCCGCCGGTCTGGGCCCAGAAATTCAGCACCATCGTGCGCAGGTTCTGCACAATCGTCGCTTCCGATCCCGCCAGGATGCCGGCCCACTCCGGCAGCCAGCCGCGGGCGAAGAAATAGGCGATCCAGAAGACCGAGAAGCCGACGATGAACCCGCCATACATGCGGTAGGTGAGGTAGAGCGTCAGCACCATCGCCAGCAGGAAGGCGACGTGATCCACTCCCGAGACCGAGGGCACGACACCGGCGTCCGACACGAAGATCTTGGCGACCCAGGCGCTGAACACCGCGACCGAGAGCCCGGCCATGGCCCAGTTGAAGGGGCGCAGGCCGGGTTGCCTGTGCAGGGTGAGGGTGGAGATCACGAATGACAGGATGATCGGCAGGCCGATGATCAGCCCGGTCGGCAGCAAAAAGCCCTGCTCGAACCCGCGATGCGCCGCCCCCAGCCAGTGCTCCCGCAGGACCAGCCGCTGATCGCGCCGGGACATCTCGGCAAATCCGTCGGTCGCGTTGGCAATCACCCAACGGACGAATTCGCTCAGCGGACCCGAGGCCGCATAGAGCACGATGATGAGCGCGAACGCCACCGCCACCAGATCGGCAATCCGCTTGTCGGCGCGATCCGGCGGCAGCGGCTCAGTCATGGTCGCCCGGCTCCGTCTCCATGTGGATCTGCCGCGCCGGTCCCCGGTATTTCGCCGTAAGCTCCTCCGGAACCTCCGATCCGTCCACCAGGAACGGCAGGATGCCCTTGCGCGCCGAGGCGCCGCGCATCGCCTCGATGTCCTCGTCCGACCGCGTTACCCTCTGGGCGTTGCGCCGGCCCCAGCGGGCCAGCTTCTCGTAGAGCTCCGCAAGCACCGCCTCATGCCCCGGTTGCCCGCCCAGGTCGAAGAATTCGTCCGGGTCGGTCGCGGTATCGAACAGCATCGGCCGGAAACCGCCTTCCGCGTGGATGAGCTTGTAGCGCCCGTCATAGACCATGAACAGCCGCGCATCGTCGGCGCTGACGCCCAGCACCGTGCGCATCGGCGTGACCGAGTAGTCGTACTCGCTGATCACGAAATCGCGCCAGTCTTCCGGCGTCTCGCCATTGAGCCAGGGCATCAGCGAACGGCCTTCGATGATGTGTCCGGGCACCTTGCCGCCGGCGGTTTCGACGAAGGTGGCCGCGAGGTCGATGCTCTCGACCAGCGCGTCGCAGGTGGTGCCGCGGGTGGCGTCGGCCTCACGGCGTGGGTCGTAGATGATCAGCGGGATCTTCACCGAAGGCTCGTGAAACAGGTCCTTCTCGCCGAGCCAGTGGTCGCCGAGATAGTCGCCATGGTCGGAGGTGACCACGATCATCGTGTCGTCCATCCGCCCGGTCGCTTCCAGATGATCGAGCAGCCTTCCGAGCTGGTCGTCGCATTGCTTGATCAGGCCCATGTAGGCCGGGATCACCTTCTCGCGCACCTCGTCGCGCTGGAAGGCCTGAGCGATCCTGTTGTTCATGAAGGCGCCGTAGACCGGGTGGGGATCGGTCCGTTCCGCCTCGTGGCGCTGCGCGGCTGGAACATTGTTCGGGCCGAACATGTCGTGGTAGGGCGCCGGTACGATATAGGGCCAGTGCGGCTTGATGAAGCTGACATGCGCCAGCCAGCTGCCTTCGGCCTGGTCGAGGAAGCGGATGGTCTCGGAGGTCAGCCAAGGGGTTTCGCTGTCTTCCTCGCGGATATTGGCCTGTTTGTCCGCGTTCATGAACATCCAGCCGCTGGCCATGTTGCCGTCCGCATCGACACCGGCATTGGCGTAGTCCGCCCAGGGGTTGTCGCCATCATAGCCCTTGGACTTCAGATACTCATTGTAGGGCGAGCGTTTGGAATCGTAGAACCCGTCCGGGCCCGCGCCCCACAACCCGTCATCGCGGATGAAGGCGTCGAAGCCGCATTCCGACTGTCGTGCACCGATGACCGAGTCCGGGCTCAGGCCAAGCCGCGTCATGCCTTCCGCGTCGACCTTCATGTGGGTCTTGCCGAGCAGCCAGGAGTCCATCCCGAGCTTGCGCAGATGGTCGCCCAGCGTCACTTCTCCGACCCGGAGCGGAAAGCCGTTCCATTGCGCCCCGTGGGAGGAGGCGTAGCGGCCGGTATAGAAACTCATCCGGCTCGCGCCGCAGATCGGGGATTGCACATAGGCTTGGGTGAAGCGCACGCCCTTGGCCGCCAGCCGGTCAAAATTCGGCGTGTGAAGATGCGGGTGCCCCGCGCAGCTCAGGTAATCGAACCTGAGCTGGTCATACATGATGAACAGGATGTTCATGTGTCCTCCCGAGACGCCCGGATCTGCGCCCGGGTGCAAAACCATAGCAAGAATACCGATAGCCCAGAAGGAAATTTAGTTCATTCATATCACTCCAGGTTATCACTCGACGTCGCAACCAGATGACTGGCCCGGTTGACCACCGCATCGGCGAAAGCCTGGCCTGCGGGCGTGAGCGGCCGGTCGGCCAGCGACATCAGCCCGATCTGCACCGGTCCGACGGGATCGGCGAGCGCAAGCGCTACGATCTGCCAGCGCGGCAGGATCTCCTCGAGCATCAATGCCGGGAAGGAACACAGCCTGTCGCTTCCCTCGATCATCGCCAGCAGCGAGGTGATCGAGTCCGAGGTGGTGATCGGGTCCGGTACCGGCAGGCCCGCGGCGACGAAATCCGCCGCTATGCCGAAGCTGCGCTTCCGGGGCCCGACCATGATCCACTCGGCGTCGCCGAGTTCGGACAGCCTGGTGGCACCGGCATATCGCGATCCCTTGCCGGTGATCACCGCCAGCGGCGTTTTCAACAGGTTGCGTATCGTCAGGCCCGCCCGGTCTTCCTTGCCCGGCACGGGGCCGATCACCAGGTCCGCTTCGCCGGAGCGCAGCACCGCAAGCGCTGCAGGAGGGTGTCCGCCGGCCACCTGCAGGTGGACGTGCGGGAACTGCCTGCGGAAGCGGTCCATCACCTGCGGCACGATCCGGACCGCGGCCAGCGGCGAGACGATGACATGCAGATTGCCCGAACCGTCGCCCTGGATCTGGCGGATATCCTCGTCAAGCTTGCGGAATTCGGCGCTGATCATCCGCGCCCGGGCAATGATCTTCCGCCCGATCTCGGTCGGCTCCACCCCGCGTGCCGCGCGGGCGAAGATCTTGGCGCCCAGTTCCTCCTCCGCCTGCTTCAGCGTCTTTGTCAGTGCCGGCTGGGATTTCTGCAGCGTTCGCGCCGCCGCGCGCAGACTGCCCGCCTCGGCGATGGCGACGATCGTTTCGACATGGTTGACCTTCATGATGACTCCCTGTCCGGCGGATCCGTATCAGGCGCCAGGACCGCGCCGTTGGCGCTGCAGCGCCGCGGATCTGATCAGATGCGCAAAACTCGCTGCAAACGATTGAATGCATGCATGCACGTTATCCCTCAAATGAACCCATTTGTGGACGGCATGCATTGCCCGGTTCAGCGGCGGCGATGGGTTGCCGCGACGCGTGACACTTCCTCGTAAATGCCCGAGAGCAGATTGAGCGTCTGCGTGGCCGCGCGCAATCGCTCGGCCAGATCCGGAACATCGGCGACTGCTGCGATGAGCAGGCGCCTGCGCAAGTCGCCATAGGCCTCGGTGACGGCGCGGCCCTTGTCCGTGACCTGGTAGGTCACACCCGATCTGCCTGACCCTTCCCGGTGAACCAGCTCGGCGCCGATCAGCTTTCGCAGGCTGTACTGGATATTTGGGACATCATCCCGGTTGGTCAACCGCGCCAGGTCCTTGATGGTCTTCGGGCGCTCGTTCATCCGGATGATGTGCAGCAACGCATTCTCGGGTCCCGAGGCGGCGACATCGACCACGCCCGCCAGGCATTCCGATTGCCATCGGCCGAAGCCCTCGAACGTGCGCATCAGCGCAAACTCCAGCTCGGTCGTGCTGACCTCGACATCGCTCTTGGCCAGATGCCAGCGATAGTCCAGTTCGCCATGGGCTGGTTTGCCTTCGGGCGGCGTCGGGCCGTTGTTCATGAAATGCTCCTTAAGCTCTGATAAATTTTACTCCTAAAACATATTGACGCAATCCGTTTTTTAGATAGAGTTTCTATCATAAATTAAAACCAAAAAGGAACAGCGACTATGACAAGGAACATGATGCTGGCGGATGACCGCTTTCTTCTCGGCACATTCTCGTCCAACTGCTCATCCGGGATGAGCGTGACCAAGGTCGAGGAGCGGTGGGTCAACTCCTGGGAGAACAATCTTGCCCTCGGCCGCCTGCTTGATGACGCGGGCATTGATTTCATGCTGCCGATCGCCCGCTGGATCGGCTACGGCGGCGACACCGATTTTCACTGCGGTGTGCTCGAGACCATGACCTGGGCGGCCGGATTGCTGGCCTCCACAAAGAACATCTCGGTGTTTGCCACCATTCACACCGCGGCCAATCACCCGGTGGTGGTGGCCAAGCAGATCGCCACGATCGATCATATCGGCAATGGCCGCGCCGGGCTCAACATCGTCGCGGGCTGGAACAAGCCGGAATACGAGGCACTCGGCCTCACCCTGCCTGACGATCACGAAACCCGTTACGGCTATGCACAGGAATGGTTTGACGTCGTCCGCAAGCTCTGGGCGTCGACCGACTATTTCGACTGGGACGGAAAATACTTCAAGCTCAAGGGCGTGCATGGAGACCCTTTGCCAGTCCGCGGCAATGTGCCGATCATCAATGCCGCCGGCTCGCCGCAGGGAAGGGAATTTGCCACCGACAACGCCAACTTCCTGTTCACCCCGGCCATCGACCTGGCCCGCTCGACCGAGGAGATCAAGGAACTCAAGGACCAGGCAAAGGCCAAAAACCGCAAGGTCGACGTGCTGACTTTCTCCCATGTCATCTGCCGTCCGACCGAGGAGGAGGCGCTTGCCTATCTCGAGCACACCGCCAAGACCAATGCCGACTGGGAAGCCGTCGACAATCTCGTGCGCCTGCAATTTGCCCATGCGCACAGCTTCCCGCATGATCTGCTGGCGCTGATCCGCGACCGCTTCGCCATGGGCCACGGCGGTTTCCCGCTGATCGGGACGCCCGACCAGGTGGCCGAAGGCATCCTGTCGCTGCATCGCGCCGGCTTCGCCGGCACCACCCTGTCGTTCGTCGATTACGTCAAGGAATTCCCCTATTTCCGCGACACAGTCCTGCCCAAGCTCGATGCCGCAGGCATCCGCTGAGCGCGCGGGAGGCGTGGACGCCGTCATCGAGCGTCTGCCCTCCGCCGGCGAATTCCGTGATGCCATGCGGAATTTCGTCGGCAATGTCAGCGTCCTGACCGCAGGCAGCGGTGAAGACCGGTCGGGACTGGTGGTAACATCGGCCATCTCGCTGTCGGCGGATCCGCCGCTGCTGCTGGCTTGCGTCAATCGCAGCTCGTCGACCTGGCCGCTGATCGAGCGGTACGGCTGCTTTGGCTGGTCGGCGCTCGGCGCGGGCCATCAGGCGGTGGCCGAGCGGTTTACCGGTTTCGGTGGCGCCAAGGGACCCGAGCGCTATGCCGGGGCCTCCTGGGTGACGGCGAAGACCGGTGCGCTTCTGCTCGAGGACGCGGTGGTCGGCATCGATTGCACGGTCGAGGAGATGATCGACCGCGCCACCCATTCGATCGTCATCGGCCGGGTGCAGGAGATCCGGACCCGTCCCGGCCAGGGCGCGATGATCTACTGGAACGGCGCCTTCCGCGGGCTGGCGGACTGACATAGCGGAACCGGCGGGCAACCGCTGCGCCGGTTCCACCTCCGGCCTTTCTGCCGGCTCTCAGTCGTCGGCCCGGAACACCACCCGTCCGCCGCAGATCGTCGAGATGACCGCGACATCTTTGATCTCGTCGTGATCGGCGATGGCCATGATGTCCCGGTCGAGGATCACCAGGTCCGCCACCTTGCCCACTTCCAGGGAGCCCTTGTAGCTGTCGCTTCGCTCGGCATAGGCGCCGCCGATCGTGTAGCCCCTGAGTGCGGCTTCGAGCGAAAACCGCTGATCCGTCACCTCCGGCGTCCATGCGGTTCGCGTCACGGCCGCGTGGATCCCCTTGAGAATCGAGATGTCCGAAACCGGCCAGTCCGACGCCAGCGCGATCGCAGCACCCGTGGCGGCGATCTTCTGCCAGGCAAAGGCGTCGCCCCACCTGTCGCGCCCGATATTGCTCAGGGTCGGCTCCAGCGGCAGGCCGCTGCATCCCGGCGCGTGCGGCGGCTGGATCGAGGCAACCACATCGAGTTCCGCGATGCGGGCGAAATCGGCGTCGTCGACCAGTTCGAGATGTTCGATGCGATGACGCAGGCCAGACGCACCGTTCGCCGCGCGCGCCGCCGCGTAGCCGTCCAGCACCCGTTCGACCGCCGCGTCGCCGATCGCATGCACCGCGATCTGCAGTCCCATCGCATCGATCCGCGTCGCAAGTTCGGCGAATGTCTCTGCCGAAAACCGCCCGTGCGAGCGGTATCCGGGCTGGCCGGGGTAATCGTGCTTCATGAAGGCGGTGCGGCTGTCGATGACGCCGTCCATGAAGAATTTCACGAACCCCGACGCCAGCCATTCATCCGACCAGCGGGCGCGCATGGCGAGCGCGGTCTCAAGGTCACCGGGCTCCATCTCGGGGACATAGTGGAACGGCACCCGCACGCGGGCGGTCAGTTCCCCCGCCGAGCGGAGTTCTTCGAGCAGGTCCAGGGTGTAGACATTGCCGTCCATGTTGACGATCGAGGTGATGCCGTGTCTCGCCGCGTGCGCAAGTCCGCGTCTGAGATGCGCCAGGTCGACGGCGCGTTCGGCTTTCGACGGCATGGAATCCGGTTCACGGCCGCTGGCGAGGCCCAGCATGGTCCGCTCCTGGCCGCCGAGCTGCATCACCGGGCTGTAGGCCTCAGGTTCCAGCAAGGTGCCCGTGGCCAGGCCATCGGCGCCCATCACCACTTCGTGCCCGTCGGAGGTCTCAAGTCCATGGAGCACGCCCGCGGCCTCAAGTGCCGCGGTATTGGCCCAGACCGTGTGGTGGTCATGCGCCATCAGCGCCACCGGACGGCCGGGCAGGATCCTGTCGAGAACCAGGCGCGGCGCCGTGTCGCCGAAGATGC
Source organism: Alphaproteobacteria bacterium (assembly GCA_018829385.1). Classification (GTDB taxonomy): domain Bacteria; phylum Pseudomonadota; class Alphaproteobacteria; order Rhizobiales; family Rhizobiaceae; genus Hoeflea. The sequence continues at coordinate 504 of JAHJUC010000724.1, read as the reverse complement.
CGTAATCCGGCCCCTGTCCGACGAGAAGCGGCGCATCGGGTCTGGCCGCCGCGAAAGCGGTCAGCTCCCTGGCAAGCAGGTCGAGGTCGGTGCATCCGTCGAGCTGAAGGTTCTGGAGCTCCGCACCGCCGATGAACAGGTGCATGTGGCTTTCGATGAAGCCGGGCAGCACGGTCGCTCCGCCGGCATCAATAACCTGTGTGCCGGGCCCGGCGAGGCCGGCGACCTCTAAGGCCGAGCCAACAGCGACGATGCGTCCGTCCTTGATCGCCACCGCCGCCGCGCGCGGCAGGGCCTGATCCATCGTCAGGACCGCGCCGTTGGTGATGATCATGTCTGCGATTGCCACTGCTCTGCTCCCTAGGGTGTTGCCGTTGTCAGCTTAAAATCCCGCCGGTTTACAAGTCGCTCAGCGCCGACCGGATCGCGTCGATGGCGCGGAACGTGTCGCGGGTCAGCGACGGGATCACGTAATCGGGCCAGGTCGACAGTTTTACCACCAGC
>JAHJUC010000723.1 GCA_018829385.1 Alphaproteobacteria bacterium | reverse complement strand
CTTTAACCCTTGCGTTACCATGTTCCTTTACGCTTGCGGGTCAGTACAAGTACGGAGTAGCTGCGCATGTCTGTCTCGCCAATGACACAACCCGATGTGGATATTGACCTTGGCCGCCTGGTAAAGGCGGTCTGGGAGAAGAGAGCGCTCGTGGCGGGCCTGACCGCCGCCGCGGCTGGTCTGGCCTTCGTCGTCACCGGGATGCTCAACCCGCTCTACAAGTCGGAAACCCGGCTTCTGATCGAAACCCGGGAGCCGGTCTATTCAAGTGATCAGAACCAGCCGGCGACAGACACCACGTTCGATGACCGCGCGGTCACCAGCCAGGTCGAGATTCTCCGGTCGACGGATCTGATCAAGCAGGTGGCGCGCACGCTCGACCTTTCCTCACGCGAGGAATTCGATCCCGCCGCCAATCCCTCGGCGATCAGCGATCTCCTTGTCATGCTCGGCCTCAAGAAGAACCCGCTCGATGTGCCCGCCGAAGAGCGCATCCTCAAGGAATTCTACAAGAAACTCGATGTTTACGCGGTGCCCGAGTCGCGCGTGATCGGCATCGAGTTCTCGTCGGAAGACGAGGCGCTTGCCGCCCAGGTGCCCAACGCCCTGGTCGACGCCTACCTTGCCTTCCAGTCCGGCGCCAAGCTTGAAAGTAACACCGACGCCAGCGCCTGGCTCGAGCCTGAAATCGCCAAGCTGCGTGAGAAGGTTCGCGAGTCCGAAAGCAAGGTCGCCGAATACCGCGCCCGCACAGGCCTGTTGCTGGTCAATCAGCAGGACACCATCGCCGCCAAGCAACTGTCTGACATCTCGACCGAACTGAGCCGTGTGAGGGCGGAACGGGCGGACTCCGAAGCCCGTGCGCAATCCGTGCGCAATGCGCTCGAGAACGGTCAGGCCGTCGATGCGGTGTCCGATGTGCTCGATTCACCGGTCATCCAGCGGCTGCGCGAAAGCGAGGGCAACGTCCGGGCGCAGCTCGCCGACCTGTCGACCACGCTTCTGGAAGCGCATCCGCGCATGAAGGGGCTGCGCGCGCAGCTGGCCGATGTCGAACAGCAGATCCTCAAGGAAATCCGCAAGGTGCTTTCGAGCCTTGAAAGCAACGCCAGGGTGGCGCGCATTCGCGAGCAGGAACTGACGGCCCAGCTCAACCAGCTGAAAGCCGGATCGGCCCGCGAAGGCGAGGAAGCGGTCGAATTGCGCTCGCTCGAACGCGAGGCGGCGGCCCAGCGCGAATTGCTGGAAACCTATCTTGGCCGCTATCGCGAGGCAGCCTCGCGCACCGAGCCCAAGGCGCTGCCGGCCGATGCCCGGGTGATTTCTCGCGCCGTGCCGGCGTCGGAAGCCTACTTCCCGAAGACCGGCCCGATCATCCTGGTGTCGGCGCTCGCGGCATTCCTGTTGTCGTCGATCGGCGTGATGCTGGGCGAACTCTTCTCGGGCCGGGCCCTGCGGCCCTCATCCGGGCTGGTGCGCGATGCTGAAGTCAACCAGGCGCCTGCCGAGGCGGTGGGCCCGGCGGCATCGGGCGAAGGTCCGGCGCAGCGGTCCGCGCAAGCCACGGGGCCATTGCCGCATATTTCCAATGACGCCGATGATTTCAGTGTCGAGGCGGTTGCCGAGCAGTTGGTCACCGACGTGATCCCGGTGGCTGTCTGCGTCTCGCCCGAAGGCGATGAAGGATCGGCGGCAGCCGTCATGCTTGCCCGCACCGTTGCCGGCGACGGTCTGAAGACCCTGCTGATCGATCTGACCGGATCGGCGTGCCCGACCGAACTGATGGCGGAATCCATCCGTCTTCCGGGCCTGACGGATCTGATGTGCGGTGAAATCAGCATTGCCGACTCCATCCATCCCGACCGGCTGTCGGCGGCCCACATCATTCCGCGTGGCAATGCCAACGCCCGGCGCGCCATGCGCGCCATCGATCGTCTGCCGATGATCATCGATGCGCTGACGGAGGCCTACGATCTGGTGATTGTCGAATGCGGTGCTGCGGATGCGGCCTCGGTGGCACGCATCGCCCGTGCCGAGCGCGGCGAGATCGTGCTCTCCATCCTGCGCTCCGATGAAGCCGAAGTCGCCGAATTGCTGGCGGAATTCAACGCCCAGGGCTTTGCGGATGTGTTGCTGATGACGCCTGGCCAACCGGTCAGCCCGCTCGGCAACCGCAGCACAGCGGCCTGAACCTAAGCGGCGCCGACCCCGCGCGGGTCCTTGCGCTCAGTCGGCTTCGGCTGCGGGCCCGGGCTTGCGCACGATCAGGCTGCGCACCCGGGCGGCAAGCCTGTGCAGCGTCGGTGATGTCTTGATCGTCCGCTTCAGCCGGATCAACCCGGCGATCAACGGTGCAGCCAGCCGTCCCTTGAGGTTGAGCGGCACGTAGCAATCCACCAGTTCGGTGCGCTGCGGACACCAGGAGCGCTTGTAGAGCTGGTCGCCGACGCCGAAATCGAAAACCTTGTGACCGGCCGCCGAGGCGGCTTCGATCATCCGGTAGAACAGCAGTTCCCCGGCGCTCACATCGGCCGCAACCTCTTCATCGATCGAACCGAACTGGCAGGTCACGTGGCGGTGCTTGATGGTCAGCCCGGCAACCGAGATGATCCGGCCCGCATGCTCGCCGCCGGCTAGCTCGATGCCGTGAAGTTCGAGCGCGGGCCGGCCTCCCGCGTCCCGCGTGGTCGCAAGCCGGCGCAGGAAGGCGCGGATGCCGGGATCCGCAAACACGTCTGGAAGCCCCTGGGCAGTCAGCCGGACCGGCTTTTGCTCGAGGAATGTGTCGAGCAGCCGCATCGCCTCGGCATCGGTCCTGCCGGTGATGTGCCTGTATCCGCCCATCGCTTCAAGCCGCCGTTCCGAGACGCGGAACTTCTTGCGGCGGCGCTTGCCGTTGATCTGCGCCAGCACCGCGTTGAAGTCCTCGAACAGGGGAAGCTGGAAGCTCGGATTCTGGTGGAAAACCCGCGG
>JAHJUC010000722.1 GCA_018829385.1 Alphaproteobacteria bacterium | reverse complement strand
GCTGGCGCAACCGAAATTGGCCCAGTGCCTGTTTTCCGTGGTGTTGGCGAGCATGTCCTCGGGCCAGCGCCCGCATTCTCCAGTGGAAGCGGTGACGGCCATGAAGGCGATGCGGATCGGAGCGGCATCCTCGGGTGAGGAAACCTGATAGGGCGATGACAGGATCCGGTCGCCCGGAACGCCTTCCTTGCGCAGGACATCGGCCACCTGGGTCGACAGCACCGAGGCTGCGCCGGCATTTACGGAACCGACCGGAACCATGATGCGGATGGCGCCCGATGCACTCGAATTGTAGCTCTGGGCGGCGCCGCGAACGGTTTCCCGCATGGAAATCGACAGGCGGCGATCGCCTGAAGCAACCGGAAGATCCACCGTGCGCTCTTTCTCGGCAACGATGATCGGATGGTTGGTTCGGTAATCGTCCGGGACCGCGCCCACGGTGACGCTGTGGCCGGGCCACCCGGCGCAGCCGGAGAGCAGCAAGGCGGCAACCAGCATCGGCACGGCGGCTGGTCCGAGGGTTCGCAGATCAGGATTGACGGGAACAGTGATCTTGCTCGACATGGTAAGGTTCCTGATCATTTGTAAATGAAGCCGACGACGCCATGGTAGCGACCCGGCGGCAGTTCGGTTTCCATCCGGCCATAGACCCGGTTGACGCGGCCGAGAAAGAAACCCGCACCATCATTCACCGCATTGAAATTGTCGTCCGGACGGGCGATCTCGTTGCGGGCGACCGGCTTGACGATGTAGGGCGTGGCAATGATGACGAGCTCGGTCTCGTTGCGAACGAAATCGCGGCTGCGGAAAAGCGTGCCGAAGACCGGTAGCTTGGACAGACCCGGATAGCCCGACATCGCCTGGCGAATGTCATCCTTGACCAGGCCGGCCAGCACGATCGATCCGCCGGAAGGCAGTTCGACCGCAGTCTCCGCCTCGCGGCGCTTGATCGAAAGCCTTGTCATTCCCGGGTTTCCCCCGGAGCCCTGAACCGATGTGGAACTCTCGAATGTCGGTTCGGACACCTCGGTCTGGACTTTCAGCGAAATGCGCCCGGGCGAGAGAACGACCGGCGTGAAGTTCAACCTGATACCATACTCGATCTCGCGATCGGTATAGGTGGCCCTGCCATTGTCGTCGTAGGAAACCTCGTCGCGCAGCTGAAACTCGCCGCCGACATAGAATTTGGCGCTCTCGCCGGAAATGGCGGTCAGGCTCGGTTCGGCCAATGTGCGCATGACACCGGCCTGCTCCATGGCGTTGACATAGCTCGAAATCGAGCGGCCGTTCAGCGACCCGCTGGCGATCTGCGCAAAGTTCAGGCCGGTCGACAATGTGCCCAGATTGGCCGGGTTGGAATTGACGAAGGTCCCGGAGCCACCGGTGATCGAGGAATTGAATCCGAGCTGCTTGAGCACCTGCCGGCTGACTTCGGCAATGGTGACCTTGAGCGTCACCTGGTCTTCGCCATCGATCTTGAGCAGGTTGACGATCTGGGATTTCTGGCGGTTTTCCGCATTGATTGCCGCGCTGCCCCCGTCTGCCGATCCTGTTGCCGTCGTTACTCGGGTAGTGGCCTCACCGCCGGTGAGGAAAATATTGGCCAGATTGGCTGCCTGCGCCGCGTCCTGCGGGGTCCGCACCGAACCGGTCAGGACGATGTTGTCGGAGATGATTTCAACGCTGATGTCCGAATCGGGGAGAAACCGGGCAAGGTGAGCCTGGAGACCCGTGACATCGCGTTCGATTTCCAGCTCGACGGCGACAATTTCCTCGCCGTTCGGTCCGAACACGAAGATGTTGGTCTGACCGACCTTCTTGCCGAACAGGTAAAGCCTGCGGGAGGTGCGGGTCACGGCGTCGGCGAGGCTGGGGTCGGCCACCAGAATATCGTGAGCGTCCGTGGGCAGATCGATCACAATGGCCTTGTTCAGGCCCAGCTTGACCCGCCGGCTTGCGCCAGGACCTGTCTTCTTGATCTTGATGACGCTTTCTGCAGCTTCGGCAGCAGACACGATCCGGCCGCTGGACGGATCCAGGCTGATACCGGCGATCATTGTCGTACCCACCAGAGCGATGCCGGTAATGGATGACAGGAGCGATTTTGCAATATGACGCACGTTCATTCTCCGCTTCAGTTGGTGGCGCCAACTTTGGTTATGGTGCCGGAGCGGATCAGCTGGATGGCCGCACTGCCGTCTTCGCCGCTCAGTAGATATTTCGCACCGTCGCTGTCAGGTTCCTGAACGTCGGCAACACTGCGCAAGGCTAGGGTGAGCCGGTCGGCCATCTGCTGCGCGACGGTGATGATTTTTGCCTGCTCCGGCGACAATTCCAGAGTTGCAGTGGTTCCGACCGCGGTGCGAACGCCATCGGCGTCCTCTTCAATGCGCTGATCGATGGCCAGGATACGGATGTTGGAAAGAATGACTTCGGTGAGGAAGCCTTCTTCCCCGGTCTTGCGACGCACCATGATCACATCAACCCGGTCATTGGGGAGGATGAAACCGCCGGCGCTGGTGGCGACCGAAATTTCCGTCGCAATGGCGCGTTTGCCGGCCGGAAGCAGCGACGACATGATGCGGGAGGAGGAATCAACGATCTTCTCGTTGCGCAGCGGTTCGCCGGCAAACAGCGGCAATCGAACAACCACGCCGGTAAGCTCGGTGATCGCTTCGGGACGGGCGTCACGGCGGATCAGTCCCTCGATGACGCCATCCTCGGGCCAGCCTTTCCACTCGAGCGAATCTTCGCCCAGCCGCGCGCCTACGGGAAGATTGGCCGTTGTTACCAGCACATCGATGGTCGGCATCTTCTGGACAACCGGATCAGAAGAGACTTCGGTCACCTGAACTGTCGGTGACGTCAGGTTCATGGCCAGGTACCCGGCCAATCCTGCGGCCAGGACAGCCACTGACATGATGACGACGCGGGCGGTTTTCATACTGTTTCCTCGAACGGATATTGGGTACGCTGGCCGCAGAATGCATTTGCAATCGTGTAATTATGGTTAATGACCCGGTACCAAACAGGGTTAACGCAAAATTGCCGGGGTGGTGCGACGGGTCCCGTCCCCATCCGACGCGGGGCTTCGAGGGCTGTTCAGTCCCGCAAATCCAAAACCGAAAGACGCCGTGTGATGTGACCACACGGCGTCTTTCGGTCCTGGACAGGATCTACTCAGCGGGATTGCTCGTCGGCAGACGCGTCCGTGGCGGCAGCCACCGGTTAACTGAGACGGTCGAGCGCCTGAACAAAGATCTGGGAATCGGGAAACGTCATGAAGGCCGCCGCGCCGATGGCAACACCATAGGGAATGCCGGCGCGCTGCTTGAAGAAATGCATCGGGATCGGAATGGGGGTAACCAGCAAGATGTCCTGATTGGCGCGGATAAAGAGAATGACCAGGGCGAGACCGCCACCGAACAGGCCGGTCAGCGTCAGGAACGCCACGAGGTCGGTATTGAAGCCGTACCAGAGCGCCGCGGCACTGAGGATCTTGGCATCGCCGCCGCCCATCACGTTGAGGGCAAACAGCGCAAAGCACCCGGAAAACACAGCCAATGCGGCTGCAACAGACCAGCCGAAGGTGACCAGATCCAT
>JAHJUC010000721.1 GCA_018829385.1 Alphaproteobacteria bacterium | reverse complement strand
GGGCGACGTCGATTTCCCCGCCGTGCGGCAGATCCTGCTCGACCATGGCTTTAAGGGCTGGTGCACGGTGGAGCAGGATTGCGATCCGCTGCTCGATCCCGACACGCTCGGCGACGCCACCGCCAACCGGCAATATCTCAAATCCATCGGCTTCTGAGCGGGGACCTGACCATGACAAAGCTCAAATGGGGCATGATCGGCGGCGGCGAAGGCAGCCAGATCGGACCGGCGCACCGGCTCGGCGCAGGCCTTGACGGCGAGTTCGAATTCGCCGCCGGCGCCCTCGACCACCGGCCCGAGGCGGGGCGCGCCTACGGGCAGCGGCTGGGGCTTTCCGCCGACCGCGCCTATGGCGACTGGCGCGAGATGCTCGACGGCGAGAAAAACCGCGCCGACCGCATCGACCTGGTCACCGTCGCCACGCCCAACGCCACCCATTACCAGATCACCAAGGCCTTTCTCGAGGCGGGCTTTCACGTGCTCTGCGAGAAGCCGATGACAATGACCGTTGAACAAGGCGAGGACATCGTCCGCATCGCTCAGGCCACGGGAAAGATCTGCGCGGTCAATTACGGCTACACCGGCTATTCGCTGGTGCGCCACATGAAGGCGATGGTCGCCCGCGGCGATCTTGGCGCCATCCGCCTGGTCAAGGCCGAATTCGCCCATGGCCATCATGCCGACGCGGCCGATGCCGACAATCCGCGGGTGCGCTGGCGCTACGATCCGGCCCAGGCCGGCGTCTCGGCGCAGTTCGCCGATTGCGGCATCCACGCGCTGCACATGGCGAGTTTCGTCACCGGCCAGGAAGTGGAAAAACTCTCCGCCGACACCGTTTCATGCATCGCAAGCCGCGAGCTTGAGGACGATGCCATGGTCAATTTTCGCATGGCCAAGGGTAAAGAACCCGGAGCGGTGGGCCGCCTCTGGACCTCGTCCATCGCCATCGGCCGCCAGCACGGGCTGACGCTGCAGGTGTTCGGCGAGAAAGGCGGGCTCAGATGGGCGCAGGAACAGCCCAACCAGCTCTACTTCATGCCGCTCGGCGGGCGGTTGCAGGTGATCGAGCGCGGCGAGGCCAATCTCTCGCCCGAGGCCGACCGCACCAGCCGCGTCACCATCGGCCACGCCGAGGGCATGCCGCTGGCCTTCGCCAATATCTACAAGGACCTGGCCGAAGCCATCCGCGCCGGAAAGCAAGGCCGCGCCATGGACCCCGCCGCCAATCTCTACCCCCGGGCCGAGGACGGGCTGCGCTCGATGGCCGCCGTCTTCGCCGTAGCCGAGTCAGGCAAGGCGGACGGGATCTGGGTCGACGCACGGCCGCCCATGTTCAGGTAGCCCTTGGCGGGTCACCAGCACTTGTATCGGCGTCTCCCGGCATGGCGTAGGCGGACAGGAAGATCCGCACCGCCTCATGCGCGTGGGCGTGCAATTCTGACCGGGAGGGGATGCCTGCGTCGCCCAGCAGCATGGCGGCATTGGTCGGCGCGCCCATCACCATCCAGTTGAACTGGGTGGCGGCGGGAAGCGGATCGCAGTCGCGGATCTGGCCGAGCGCGATGTAATGGGCGAGCGCCCGGGCGATCCGCCGGATCGAGACCAGCGGTCCGTTCTCGTAGAGCGAGCGGCCAAGGTCGGGAAACCGCTCGGTCTCGCCAATGACCATGCGGCGGAGCTGCATTAGCCGGGGCGTCATGACGATGCTCAGCTGGTCGATTGCCACCATGGTGAGATATTCCCGCACCGGACGATCATCGAGCTTGTCTTCGACATCCTCGCCGATCGCCCGCGCCGCACCGCCGGTCATGGCTTCGATCACTTCCAGGAACAGTGCCTCCTTGGACTGGAAATGCGCGTAGACCGTCTGCTTGGAGACAACCGCCTTTTCCGCGATCGAATCCATGTTGGCACCGAGAAACCCTGAATGCAAAAACACGTCTTCCGCCGCCGCAAGAATCTTCTCGCGGCTGCGCCGGACCCGTGTCGCAGCACCGTTCGCCATATCCCTGCCCTTGCTGTTTCGATACCTGAACCTAGCACTTCCGGTTGACAAATAAAACTGGACTGTCCAGTCTAATCAATAGCGAGACAGGGAGAGCCTCATGACACATCACCGGACAGTGGCCTGCGCCTGCGGGCAGGTGCAACTGCGCCTTGAAGGCCCGCCAATCGCCAGCGTCGAGTGCCTGTGCAGCAGTTGCCGCACGGCCGGGCAGGTTCTCGAAACCCTGCCGGGATCGCCGCAGATCGTCGACGACAAGGGCGCGACCGCGTTCGTGATGCAGCGCAAGGACCGCATCGAGAATGTCTCCGGTGCGCAAAACTTGCGCGAGTTCCGCCTGTCGCCCGAAGCGGCAACGCGGCGCGTCGTCGCCGGCTGCTGCAACACGCCCATGTTCCTGGAGTTCTCCGGAGGCCATTGGCTGAGCCTTTATACCGCACCCTGGCCGGAGGGCGCGCGGCCGCCCATTGAAATGCGCACCATGACCGGCGATCTTGAGGACCCGTCCGTCCTGCCCGATGATGTGCCAAACCTGAAGCAGCATTCCCTGCGGTTTTACGCCCTGCTGCTCGGCGCCTGGATCAAAATGCGGTTCCGCAGCCCGAAATTCGAGATCAAGGGAGAACTCAATGTCTGACGCCGATGACAGGATTGAAATCGAAAGCATCACCTCGCCGCACCACGTCCAGCGGGTGAACCGCGCCAAGTACATGGCCATGCGCGAGGCGCTGCTCCCGGTGCTGCCCGACGCACCTCCCGGGATCACGGTGGCGGAAGCGAAAGCCGCGCTGCTGGAACATCTCTCGCCCGACCTGTTCCCCGGCGGCGAGAAGGCCGGCTGGTGGCTCAAGGCCGTCCAGCTCGATCTCGAGGCAAAGGGCGTGATCGCCCGCGGCACCGCCAAGCCGGTGCGGCTCTATCGCTGCGCGTAACTTCGGTCGGTCGGGGCAACGGCGCGCCCGGCAACCGGCGCTGCAACTTCGATTGCAAATCCGGCCCATCCG
>JAHJUC010000720.1 GCA_018829385.1 Alphaproteobacteria bacterium | reverse complement strand
TGCCTGGGTGCGGCTGACGGGTGATGTCGACGCCTTCGCCCGCGTGCTTTTGAACACCGGCTATGTCTTCGCCCTGATCGTGCTGACCCAGGCGCCGCGCTTTTTCCGGCTGCCGTTCGCATTGTCCTGGTGGGCGCTGACCTTCCCGGTGGCGGCCCTGTCGGTCGCGTCCTTCGTCTTCGCCCACGAGACCGGATCCTACGGCCACCGCCTGATCGGCTTCGCCCTGACCGTCTGTCTCGCCTTTGCCGTTGCGACACTTGTCGTGCGCACCGCCCAGGCAATCCGCGCCAAGCAGATCTGCCAGCCGGAGTAAGCCCGGGGATCACACCCATCATGACAAAAGGGCGCCCGGATTGTTACATCCGGGCGCCCTTTGAACAAGGTCATGAGGAGGTAGAAGCCGCTACTCCGCGGCCTCACCTCGCGCGGACGGCACATCTGGCTCGCCGCCAAGCCCGATGCGGGCTTTCACCCGTTGCCACCAGGCGGTGATCTTGCTGTCCTTCGAACGGGTGACGATCATCAAGAGCGACGGCGTCACCACCAGCGTCAGGATGGTCGAAAACGCCAGGCCGAACACGATGGCGCTCGACAGCGAGATCCACCACTGCGTCGACGGCGCGCCATAGGTCGTCTCGTGCGCCATCAGCTCGAGATTGAAGCCGAAGGCGATCGGCAGCACGCCGAGGATCGCGGTGACGGCGGTGAGCACCACGGGGCGCGCGCGCTCGCGGCAGGTTTCGAGAATGGCGTCGAGCTTGTCGCTGCCCTCGCGCCTGAGATGATCATAGGTGTCGATCAGCACGATGTTGTTGTTCACCACCACGCCGGCAAGCGCGATGATGCCGATGCCGGTCATCACGATGCCGAGCGGCTGGCCCATGATCAAGAGCCCCAAGAACACGCCGATGGTCGACATCACCACCGCCGACAGCACCAGCGCCACCGACAGGAAGTTGTTGAACTGGGCCAGAAGCACGACAAAGATCAGGAAGATCGCGGCGCCGAACGCCTTGCTCAGGAATTCGCCGGCCGCCTTCTGCTCTTCGTCCTCGCCCGCCAGTTTCCAGCGGATGCCCATCGCTTCGAGATTTGCCTTCTCCAACTCGGCCACGATGCCCTGGCGCAGCGGATCGGCCTGGATGCCTTCGCTGATCCCGGCCTGCACGGTGATGGTGCGCACCCCGTCGATCCGGGTCAGCGTTCCGACGCTGGCCGCCGGCTCGCGGGTGACGAAGTTGGAAATCGGCACGGAGCCCTGGCTGGTCTCGATCCTCAGATCGTCAAGCGTCGAAAGCGTCCGCCGGTCTTCGGGCAGCCTCAGCCGGATATCGACGGCATCGTCCGCGCCGGCCGGCCGGTAGTCGGTCAGCTTCAGCCCGGTTGTGACAAGCTGCACCACGGTGCCGACCGAGGCCGGGCCGATGCCGTAGCGGGCGGCGACCGACCGGTCGACCTTGATCTCCCAGTCGACGCCGGGAGGCGGCAACCCGTCGGAGATGTCGATGACGCCCGGCGTCTGCTTGAGTTGCGCCGCCACCTTGCGCGCCACCTCGGCGAGGCCGGATGGGTCGGCAGCCGACAGCTGGATCTGGATCGCTTTGCCCGTCGGCGGACCGCCTTGCGGCACCTGGACTTCGATATCAACACCGGGGAAGCCGGTCAGTTCGCGGCGGAAATCATCTAGGATCTCGCCAGCCGGCTTGCGCTCGCGCCAGTCGACAAACTCGTACTGGATCACGCCCACCACGTCCTCGGCCACATCGTTGCCGCCGCCGCTGACCTTGCCGACGCGGGTGTAGACGCTGGTCAGGCCCGGCCAGCCGATAACCCGGTTCTCGACCATGCGGACAGCCGCGTCCTTTTCATCGAGCGAGAGATTGCCGCGCGCATGGACATACAAGAGGCCGTAATCGGGCTCGACATTGGGGAAGAACTCGACGCCATTGCCGTATTTGCCGTAGGCGACCGGCACCACGATCAGCGCTGCCAGCGTGAAGAACACCACGATGAACGGATGCCGGACGGCGCGCGCCACGAACCGCATGTAAAGCCCGTCGCGCTTGGGGCCGTCCTCGACGGTCGGTTTGGCGAACATCGCGCCCAGCGTCGGCGTGAATACCAGGGCATAGAGCAGCGAGGCCGAAAGCGTGGCGATCAAAGTGATCGGCATGTATTTCATGAACTCGCCGACCATGCCGGGCCAGAACAGCAGCGGCGAGAAGGCCGCCACGCGGGTCAGGGTCGCGGCCACCACCGGTCCGGCCATACGCTTGGCCGCCAGCGAGAACGCCTCTTTGCGGTGCATGCCTTCGCTCATCCGCCGCTCGGCGAATTCGGTGACGATGATCGCGTCATCGACCAGCATGCCGACAGCCAGGATCAGGCTGAACAGCACCACGATGTTGACCGTCAGGCCGGCCAGCGACAAGGCCAGGATGCCCATCAGGAACGATGCCGGAATGGCAAAGCCGATCAGCAGCGATGCCCTGCCCGACAGCGCGTAGAGAATGACGATGAACACCAGGATCACCGCCGTCAGCACCGAGTTCTGCAGATCGCTCAGCAGCTGCCGGATGGAGGTCGACTTGTCCTGGCTGAAACCGATCTCGGCGCCTTCGGGCAGCAGCGTCTTGAACTCGTTGGCCACCACCTTGACCGCATCCACGGTCTCGATCAGGTTGGCGCCGGTGCGCTTGGACACTTCGATGGCGATGGCCGGCTTGCCGTTGAGCCGCGTGATCGTCTCCGCGTCCTTGAAGGTCGAGCGGATGGTGGCAAGATCGCGCGCCCGCACCACCGCGTTGGAGCCGGCGATGATCGGCAGGTTGGCGACATCCTCGGCGGTTTCGATCAGCAGCGGCACCTTGACCGCATAGTGACCCTCGACGCCTTCGAGCGCACCGGCGGCCACCACGGAATTCGAGGCATTGACTCCGGCGATCAGCTGGTCGAGCTGCATCCCGTAGGACGACAGCTTGACCGGATCGATGATCACCTCGACCAGGTCGTCGCGCGCGCCCTGCAACGACGCATCGAGCACGCCGTTGACTTCCTCGATCCGGTCGCGCAATTCGCGCGCGGCGCGGGTCAGTGCGCGCTCGGGCACGTCGCCGGCAAGCGTGACAACCAGCACCGGGAACTCGGAAATGTTGACCTCGTTGACCGTCGGCTCGTCGGCGCCTTGCGGCAGGTCCGGCTTGGCGTCCGACACCTTGTTGCGCACATCATCGAGCGCCTTGGAGAGATCTGCGCCGGCCATGAATTCGATGACCACGTTGCCGCCGCCCTGATAGGCGGTCGAGCGCATCTCCTTGATGCCGGTGATGTTCTTGAGCTTGGTCTCGATCGGCCTGAGCAACAGCCGCTCAGAATCCTCGGGCGAGATCCCGGAATAGCCCAGGCTCACATAGATGATCGGAATCTGGATGTCCGGCTCGGCTTCCTTCGGAATCGAGATATAGGACATCGTTCCCGCGACGATCAGGAACAGAAGGACCGCGAGCGTCAGTCGCGCATTGCGGATGGCGACATCGACGAAATTCATTGCGACCGCTCCGCAGTGGTGACGGTCGAACCGGTGATCAGGGTAGAGTCAGCCGGCACCGCATTGACCATCTCGCCGTCACTGACCAGGTCCTGGCCGGCAACGATGATCTTGGCATTCTGCGGAACCCCGCTCAGCACCAGGCCGGCCGGCGAATCGTCGATCAGGTCGATCGGCACGAAGCCGACCGTGTTGTCGGCATTGAGGATGCGCAGGCCCAGATTGCCGGCCGCATCCAGCGTCACCACCGAGCGCGGCAGCTTGACGGCCTGCACGGCTTCCGACTTGATCATGATTTCCGCGGTCATGCCGGCCGGGAGCTTGTTGTCCGGGTTGGCAATGGCAACCTCGATCGGGAACGTCCGTGTGCCCGTGGTCGCTTCAAGACTGACGTGCCGCACAATCCCGGAGACAACGTCCCCGCTGATCAACCGCACGTCGGCCTCGCTGCCGACGCTGACAGAGGCGATCTCGCGTTCGCTGACCTCACCAAGCGCCACCACCGGATCAAGCTGCAGCAGCACCGCCGCCGCTTCGCCCGACGGCAGCCAGCTGCCTTCCTCGACCATCACCTGGTCGATGATGCCCGAAAACGGCGCCACCACGGTCAGGCGATCGAGATCGGCCTGCGCCGCCTCCAGTTGCGACCGCGCCGAGGCCAGCGCCGAACGGGCGCTGTCGCTCTGCGTCGTCGGCGAAATCCCGTTCCTGACCAGACGTTCGATGTTCTCGGCTTCCTTCTGGCGCTGGTCCAGCAGGGCTTTCGCGGTCTCCACCATCGCCCGCTTCTCAGCGCCATCCAGCACCAGCACCACATCGCCGGCCTGAACCCTGTCGCCCTTCTTCACCTTCAGCTCACCCAGAATCCCGGCGCTGCGGGTGGCAAGCGTCGTGCGCTTGTCCGGACTTGTCACGCCGGAGATCCGGATGATGCGGTTGTGCTGGACAAAGTCCGGCTCGATCACCGCCACGGTGCGCAACACCTTTTCCGCAGGCGCTGCCGCCGCCTGAATGGACTGAGGCTCGTCGCCGGGCGTTTCATTTGCGGCGCTGCCAATTGACGAAAACTCGCCCGTCAGCACCCATGCGGCGGATACAGCCAGCACCACGAATGCTGCGACGGTGTGAAACCTTGGCTTGGCCATAGCGAACCTGCTCTCAAATTAGTTCTGCGCAAAGGCACATCAGAATCCGGATTGCCTGAAAACGCGCATGTTGACTGCAAATCGATTGAAATCGGATACCTGCGTTTCCGGCTATATAGTGGCAACGGCAAGGCCAAAAAAGCACCATGGCCGAGAATTGGCCTCTTTATGCCTAATGCGCCCACACCGTGGCTTCCACGCAACAGATAGCGGATCTGCGATATTAGCTGTCGATCAGACCGGAACTCATTCCGGCTTCGCCGCAAGTCCGCTCAGGGTTGCCGCATGGTCTCGATCAGTTCGACATCGAAATCCCGGCAGATCTTCCGCACCCTTTCGTCCGGGCATTGATCCGTGACGAAGGTGTCGACCTGTTCGAGATGTCCGATGCGGACGGGTGCCGTGCGTTCGAACTTGGTCGAGTCGGCGACAAGAATGACCTGTCGTGCATTGGCGATGATGGCCTGCGCCACCTTCACTTCGCGGAAATCGTAATCGAGCAACGCCCCGTCGGGATCGATCGCCGAGGTGCCGATCACCGCGTAGTCCACCTTGAACTGGCGGATGAAATCGACCGCCGCCTCCCCGACGATACCGCCGTCGGAGGCGCGCACCACGCCGCCGGCGATCACCACCTCGAACTGGGTATAGGGACGCATCCGGTTGGCGACATTGATGTTGTTGGTGATGATCATCAGCCGTCCGTGCCTGAGCAGGGCCTGGCTCACTGCCTCGGTGGTGGTGCCGATATTGATGAAAAGCGACGCATTGTCGGGAATCAGCGCAGCCGCGGCCATGCCGATTGCCTGCTTTTCCTCGGCCGCGATCTTGCCGCGCTGCGCATACTCCATGTTCTGGGTGCTCGACGGGATCACCGCGCCGCCATGGATGCGGGTAAGCAGCTGCCGCTCGCACAGATCGTTGAGATCCTTGCGGATGGTCTGCGGCGTCACCTCGAACCGGGTGGCCAGATCGTCAACCAGAACCCGGCCTTCTGTCTTGGCAAGTTCGATGATTTCCGAATGGCGCGGGGCAAGGTACATCAGCATGGTTTTCCGGAGCTTCCTGGTTTCGGGTTCATTTTAAAACGAAAGAAACGAAAACCACAATGTGTTCTTCGTTGCAGCCTGATCAGCACCGTCATGGTCCGGTCCCTTCGGCCCGATCCCGCAAAGGAATTTTTGCAAACTCATGAGCGGGTCATCATTTGGCAGCCGCTCAACCTTGCGCCGTACGCCGCCTGAGAATATCGGCGAAGAACAGCGCGGCGTCATGCGGCCGGTCCGTGTCGCGGGTGATCAGGCCCACCGCACCCATGGTCGTTCCCGTGTCGATCGGCAACTCGACGAACTCGCCGGAGCCAAGTTCGGCTGCGACGACGCCGCGGGAGATGATCCAGATGGCATTCGTCGAGCGCAGGAAGGCACGGCCGAAACTGTCGGACACCGTCTCGACCGCCTGGACCGGCGGCGCCATGCCCTGCTCCAGCATCACCCGCTCGACGAAGGGATGGATGATCGATCCCGCCGGCGGAACCAGCACCGGATGGCGCGACAGAATATCCGCCGCCACCTGCCGCTGAGCCGCAAGCGGATGCCTGTTGGAAACGACGAACACCACCCGGTCGCGGTAGAGCTGCTCGAAGCGCAGGCTTGTCATGTTCTCGGGCGCCGGCATTCGCCCCATCACCAGATCGAGATCGCCCTTGCGCAACTGGTCGAGCAGCACGCGGTTTTCACCCGTCGTCACCATCAGCGGGCTCTTCAGTCCCGACGCCAGAAAATCAACCACCGCGCCGGGCATGATGGTGGCGGACACGGTCGGCAACGCACCGATGCGCACCGGCGGGCCAGCCGCGGTCGCGACATTGGCGAGCGCCGCGATACCGCCCCGCACGGCGGCGAGCCCGGAGCCGGCATGC
>JAHJUC010000719.1 GCA_018829385.1 Alphaproteobacteria bacterium | reverse complement strand
GGGCGACGTCGATTTCCCCGCCGTGCGGCAGATCCTGCTCGACCATGGCTTTAAGGGCTGGTGCACGGTGGAGCAGGATTGCGATCCGCTGCTCGATCCCGACACGCTCGGCGACGCCACCGCCAACCGGCAATATCTCAAGTCGATAGGGTTTTGAGCGGAGGGTCAGTCACCAGACGCCGTCATGCCGGACTTGATCCGGCATCCAGCGAGCCCAGGTCGCTGGGCTGAAAGAGTCTTTTGACCCGGCAGACGCCGGGTCGCTTGACCCCGGCTCGGAGGCCGGGGTGACGGAGATCGGGACGCTGTTTCACTTTAAGGGAGATCCCACCATGACACGACTGAAATGGGGCATGATCGGCGGCGGTGAAGGCAGCCAGATCGGACCGGCGCACCGGCTCGGTGCAGGCCTTGACGGCGAGTTCGAATTCGCCGCCGGCGCCCTCGACCACCGGCCCGATGCCGGCCGTGACTATGGCCGGCGGCTGGGGCTTTCCGCCGACCGCGCCTATGGCGACTGGCGCGAGATGCTCGACGGCGAGAAAAACCGCGAAGACCGCATCGACCTGGTCACCGTGGCGACGCCGAACGCCACCCATTACGAGATCACCAAGGCCTTCCTCGAGGCGGGCTTTCACGTGCTCTGCGAGAAGCCGATGACAATGACCGTTGAGCAAGGCGAGGACATCGTGACCACCGCCCGCGCCACGGGAAAGATCTGCGCGGTCAATTACGGCTACACCGGCTACTCGCTGGTTCGGCACATGAAGGCGATGGTCGCTCGGGGTGATCTCGGAAAGATCCGCCTGGTCAAGGCCGAATTCGCCCATGGCCACCATGCCGACGCGGCCGATGCCGACAATCCGCGGGTGCGCTGGCGCTACGATCCGGCCCAGGCCGGCGTCTCGGCGCAGTTCGCCGATTGCGGCATCCACGCGCTGCACATGGCGAGCTTCGTCACCGGCCAGGATGTCGAAAAACTCTCCGCCGACACCGTCTCCTGCATTTCAAGCCGCGAGCTCGAGGACGACGCCATGGTCAACTTCCGCATGGATGGCGGAACCGTCGGCCGCCTCTGGACCTCGTCCATCGCCATCGGCCGCCAGCACGGGCTGACGCTGCAGGTATTCGGCGAGAAAGGCGGGCTCAGATGGGCGCAGGAACAGCCCAACCAGCTCTACTGGATGCCGCTCGGCGGAAGGCTGCAGACCATCGAGCGGGGTGAAGCCAACCTCTCGCCCGAGGCCGACCGCACCACCCGCGTCACCATCGGCCACGCCGAGGGCATGCCGCTGGCGTTTGCCAATATCTACAAGGATCTGGCCGAAGCCATCCGCGCCGAGAAAGAAGGCCGGAGCATGGACCCCGCCGCCAATCTCTACCCCCGCGCCGAGGACGGCTTGCGCTCGATGGCCGCCGTCTTCGCGGTGGCGGAATCCGGCAGGGCCGACGGGATCTGGGTCGACGCACGGCCGCCGATGTTCAGGTAACCCGTGGCGGGTCACCAGCACCTGTATCGGCGGCAGCCGGCATGGCGTATGCGGACAGGAAGATCCGCACCGCCTCATGCGCGTGGGCGTGCAGCTCGGACCGGGAGGGGATGCCTGCGTCGCCCAGCAGCATGGCGGCATTGGTCGGCGCCCCCATCACCATCCAGTTGAACTGGGTGGCAGCCTGGATCGGATCGCAGTCGCGGATCTGGCCAAGCGCGATGTAATGGGCGAGCGCCCGGGCGATCCGCCGGATCGAGACCAGCGGTCCGTTCTCGTAGAGCGAGCGGCCAAGGTCGGGAAACCGTTCGGTCTCGCCGATGACCATGCGGCGCAGCTGCATCAGCCGCGGCGTCATGACGATGCTCAGCTGGTCGATTGCCACCATGGTGAGATATTCCCGCACCGGACGATCATCGAGCCGGTCCTCGACATCCTCGCCGATTGCCCGCGCAGCACCGCCGGTCATCGCCGCGATCACTTCCAGGAACAGCGCCTCCTTGGACTGGAAATGCGCGTAGACCGTCTGCTTGGAGACAACTGCCTTTTCCGCGATCGAATCCATGTTCGCGCCGAGAAATCCGGCATTCAGAAACACCTGTTCGGCAGCCGCGAGGATCTTCTCCCGGCTGCGCCGGACCCGTGTCGCAGCACCGTTCGCCATATCCCTGCGCCGCTCCCTGCCCTTGCTGTTTCGATACCTTAACCTAGCACTTCCGGTTGACAAATCAAACTGGACTGTCCAGTCTAATCAATAGCGAGACAGGGAGAGCCTCATGACCGATCGCCAGACAGTGGCCTGCGCCTGCGGGCAGGTGCAACTGCGCCTTGAAGGCCCGCCGATCGCCAGCGTTGAATGCCTGTGCACCAGTTGCCGCACGGCCGGGCAGATCCTCGAATCCCTGCCGGGATCGCCACAGATCGTCGACGACAAGGGCGCCACCGCGTTCGTGTTGCAGCGCAAGGACCGCATCGAGATTGTCTCCGGCGCGCAAAACTTCCGCCAATTCCGCCTGTCGCCCGGCGCGGCAACCCGGCGCGTCGTCGCCACCTGCTGCAACACGCCCATGTTCCTGGAGTTCTCCGGCGGCCATTGGCTGAGCCTTTATGCCGCACTCTGGCCGGAGGAAGCACGGCCGCCGATTGAAATGCGCACCATGACCGGCGATCTTGAGGACCCGTCCGTCCTGCCCGATGATGTGCCAAACCTGAAGCAGCATTCCCTGCGGTTTTACGCCCTGCTGCTCGGCGCCTGGGTCAGGATGCGGTTCCGCAGCCCGAAATTCGAGATCAAGGGAGAACTCAATGTCTGACGCCGATGACCGGATCGAAATCGAAAGCATCACCTCGCCGCACCACGTCCAGCGCGTGAACCGCGCCAAGTACATGGCCATGCGCGAGGCGCTGCTCCCGGTGCTGCCCGACGCACCTCCCGGGATCACGGTGGCGGAAGCGAAAGCCGCGCTGCTGGAGCATCTCTCGCCGGATCTCTTTCCCGGCGGCGAGAAGGCCGGCTGGTGGCTCAAGGCCGTCCAGCTTGATCTCGAGGCAAAGGGCGTGATCGCCCGCGGCACCGCCAAGCCGGTGCGGCTCTATCGCTGCGCGTAACTTCGGTCGGTCGGGGCAACGGCGCGCCCGGCAACCGGCGCTGCAACTTCGATTGCAAATCCGGCCCATCCG
>JAHJUC010000718.1 GCA_018829385.1 Alphaproteobacteria bacterium | reverse complement strand
TCTTGGCCATATTGCCCTGTTTGGAAATATGGCCCACCAGCCCGGCCGGGTTGGGGAATTCCTTGTTGCGGAACTGCACCACCACGCCCTTCGGCCCGGCGTCGAGCTTTTCGACATTGGCCTTGCGGCACAGCGCCTTGACGAAGACGATCTTGAGCAAGTGCTGAACCTCTGTCGGCAACGGCCCGAACCGGTCGATCATCTCGGCGCCGAAACCGTCGATATCGGCGATGTCGGTGATCTCGCCCAGCCTGCGGTAGAGCCCCAGCCGCAGATGCAGGTCCGGCACGTAGTTCTCGGGAATCATCACCGGCGTCCCGACCGTGATCTGCGGCGACCAGCCGGTGTCGATCACCGCGTCCTCGCCGCGCACTTCGGCAACCGCTTCCTCCAGCATGTGCTGGTAGAGCTCGAAACCGACTTCCTTGATGTGGCCGGATTGTTCCTCGCCCAAAAGATTGCCGGCGCCGCGGATATCGAGATCGTGGCTGGCGAGCTGGAAGCCGGCGCCGAGCGTGTCGAGCGACTGCAGCACCTTGAGCCGCTTGTCTGCGGTCACCGTCAGCATCTTGTTGACCGGCAGCGTAAACAGAGCGAAGGCGCGCACCTTGGACCGGCCAACCCGGCCGCGCAGCTGGTAGAGCTGGGCCAGGCCGAACATGTCGGCGCGGTGCACGATCAGCGTGTTGGCGGTCGGCACATCCAGGCCCGATTCGACGATCGTCGTCGACAGCAGCACGTCGTACTGGCCATCATAGAACGCGTTCATGATGTCATCGAGTTCGCTGGCAGCCATCTGGCCATGGGCGATGGCGAATTTCAGCTCCGGCACATCCGAGCGCAGGAACGCCGCCACATCCTCGAGATCGGCAAGCCGCGGACAGACATAGAAGCTCTGCCCGCCGCGGTAGTGCTCGCGCATCAGCGTTTCGCGCACGGTGACCGGATCGAACGGAGAGATGAAGGTTCTGACCGCCATCCGGTCGACCGGCGGCGTGGTGATCAGCGACAGTTCCCGCACCCCGGTCATCGCCAGCTGCAATGTGCGCGGAATCGGCGTGGCAGAAAGCGTCAGCACATGCACGTCGCTCTTGAGCTCCTTGAGCCGTTCCTTGTGCTTGACCCCGAAATGCTGCTCCTCGTCGATGATCAGCAGTCCCAGATTGGCGAACTGGATCGATGAGCCGAGCAGCGCATGGGTGCCGACAACGATGTCGGTCTTGCCTGACGCCAGTTCCGCTTTCGTCAGCGCCAGTTCCTTGGCGCCCACCAGCCGCGAAGCCTGCGCGATCCGCACCGGGTAGCCGCGCAAGCGCTCGGTGAAAGTCTTGAAATGCTGCCGTGCAAGAAGCGTCGTCGGCACTACTACCGCCACCTGCACGCCGTTCATCGCGGCAATGAACGCGGCGCGCAGCGCAACCTCGGTCTTGCCGAAACCGACATCGCCGCAGACCAGCCGGTCCATCGGCTGTCCCGCCGCCAGATCGTCGCGCACCCGCTCGATCGCCGCCATCTGGTCCTCGGTCTCGTCATAGGGGAAGCGGGCGGAGAATTCGTCGTAGAGACCTTCGGGCGCCGCAAGCGCGGGTGCCGAGCGCATGTGCCGTTCGGCGGCAATCCGGATCAGCCCCTCGGCCATGTCGAGAAGCCGCTTTTTCAGCTTCGCCTTGCGCGATTGCCAGGCGACCCCGCCCAGCCGGTCGAGCTGCACCTCGGCGCTGTCGGAGCCGTAGCGGGTCAGAAGCTCGATGTTCTCGACCGGCAGGAACAGCTTGGCATCGCCGGCATAGTGCAGTTCGAGACAGGCATGCGGCGCGCCGGCGGCCTCGATGGTGCGCAGGCCGATGAACTGGCCGATGCCGTGCTCGGCGTGGACGACGTAATTGCCCTCGTCGAGCCCGGAAACCTCGGAGATGTAGTCGGCGCCGCGGCGCTTGCGCTTGGCCCGCCGCACCAGCCGGTCGCCCAGCACATCCTGCTCGCCGATGACGACGAGGTCGTCGATCTCGAATCCGCCTTCGATGGCCAGCACGGCAGCCGCGGCCTCGCCGGGCTTTAGCGTGTCGAGTTCGGCGTGGCTGTTGATCCGCACCACCCGCTTGAGGCCGTGCTCGTCGGTCACCTGTAAGAGCCGGTCGAGCGAGCCTTCGGTCCAGGCCGTGATCAGCACCTTGCGTCCGTCGGCGCGCCTGGCGCCGACATGGGCGACCAGCTTTTCAAAAAGGTTGGTTCGCCCGGCGTCTTCGGACTTGTCGGCTTCCGCGTCCGCCGCCCAGCGCGGCCCGGTCTTTGTCGGCAGATCGATGACCAGCCGCGAGGATGTCTCCGGCTGGTGAAACGGCGACAGCCGGATGGCGTTCAGCCTGTC
>JAHJUC010000717.1 GCA_018829385.1 Alphaproteobacteria bacterium | reverse complement strand
GTGCACCACCGGCAGGTTCTCCTGCTCCGGCGTCAGCACGATGAACCGGCGGTTGACCCCGTTGGGGTCGAGATACTGCACGTCGCCAAGCTCTTCGGCGATTTCCGGCGAAAAGCCGGTCATGTCGATGCGGAACGTCTCCAGCGTCGTCTCTGGCAGCCCAAACGCCCTGAGCGCCTTGTTGTAGCGCGCGACGAGATGCGGTTCCGCGACAGGAAGCAGCCGCCCGTAAATCAGTTCGTTTTCAACCAGCCGCTTCATGACGAGCACTTGTCGACGAGTGAAATGCCCAATGCGCTTGCTGCACGGATCATTGCATTGTCGAGCGTCGCCAGGGGAATGCGCCGCCTCCGTGCAAGCTCAAGATATGCTGCATCATAGGCGCTGAGTTGGTATTCGTCACACAGAACCTGAGTTTCGTTCCAGAGCGCCAGCGTGCTGTCATGATCGGTCCTGATCGGCAAGTCGGAGATCCTTTTGAGCGCACCTTCGCGATACTCCCGCGTGAGCCGGTTCCGCCTGACCGCAATGGCAAATCCGTTCGCGATTTCGGCATGCCAATGGGCCGGAACCCATGCAACCCGCTCTATCAACATCTCGGCAACATGGTCGACAATTTCGGACTCCTTATCCGGAAACTGCCACGCAAAGATCACCGAAGCATCCACCACAAAGCTCAAAACCGTCGACCTTCCTCGATCATGTCCTTGATCGATTCCCCGTCGAGCGAGTTGCCGGCCCGGTTCGTCCGGATCCATTCGATCGCCGCCCGCACGCGGGCTTTGCGCTGCTCGTCACTTTGGGTGGACACCAGCTTCGCCACGGGCTTGCCATGGCGTGTAATGGTCACTTCCTCGCCGCGCTCGACGCGTTCGATCAGGGCGCTCAGATTGTTGCGCGCTTCCAGAATTCCGACCTCATCCATGGCGGCCTCCAATTGTGGCTAGTGTGGCTAGAATATAGGCACTGTCTGATCAGAATACAATTGCGCCGCTGCTTTCGGTGGATGGACTTTACCTGGTCGCCGGATGCCAGGTTCGTTCTCAACCAGCCGCTTCATTGCTGCCAGCGCCCGTCCCGTTTCATGGATTCGATCTCGCGGATCGCGCGCTCGCGCTGCCGCTCGCGCCGGATGATGTCGTCGACGGCCGTGGCATCCGAGCGGTCGGTGTAGCGGAACTCGGAATCGGCGTAGCGGTTGATTTCCTGTAGCACCATGTCGATCGTGAACGGCTTGCGCAACTCGGAGATCATCGCGACCTTGTCGTCATAGGACTTGTGCATGAAGGCTTCCGGCGTCTCGAACCACGCGTCCGGCAGGTCGATGTCCATCGCCCGCATCTTGATCGCGTCGGTGATGTTCTTGATCGCGCGGCCGGTGAAGCGCGGTTCGGCCAGCTTGATCCGGTGCAGATAGGCGCCGATATCGGCGATGGTGGTAACCTTGCCGTGCTCGCTTTCGAACCGCTCCCAGACCGAAAGCAGCCCCTCTTCCTGTGGCCGGTCATGGCCGTCATAGGAGCGCTCAACCGCCTTCTTGATTTCCTGGCTGGCGAACAGATCGTGCGACCCGAGCGGGATCGAATGGTTCTTGCCGGCCAAAAGCGCGAAGATGTCGATGTAGTCCTCGAGCGATTGCGGCCCGTCGACGAGCCAGCGGGCGCCGGCGCGTTGCCTGAGCGCGTCGTCGACGTTTTCGGGATAGTTGGAGAACATGCCGAAGCTGCAATTGCCGCGCACCACGGTGGAGGCGCCGGCGAAACTTTCCATCAGCACGGCGGTGACTTCCTGCTGGCCGGCCGAGGCGCGGTCGTCGGAGCGCTTGGCCGCGACCTGGTCGATGTCGTCGATGGTGCCGAAACCGATGGCGCGCGGATTGAGCACGTTGTCGACGAAGGCCTTGCAGTTCTGCCCCGACTTGCCCTGGTAGGACGAGATCTGGTCGACGCCGAAATTCTCGTAGTGGAACGGATAGCCCGCGACCTCGCAGTAGTCGTTGATCATGCCGGCCAGCATCTGGATCAGGATGGTCTTGCCGGTGCCCGGCGCGCCGTCGCCCATGAAGGTGAACAGGAAACCGCCGAGCTCGACGAACGGATTGAGCTGGCGGTCGAAATCATAGGCCATGACCATCCGCGCGAGCCGCATCGCCTGGTGCTTGGCGAGATGGTTGCCGATGATCTCGCCCGGCTTCTTGAAGCTCATCACCAGCGGCTTGCGCCGCTGCCCCGGCGCCACGTCGAACCCGTCGAGGGTGAAATTGTCGCTCTCCAGCCTGAGATGCGTCTGCGCGAAAGCGCTGAGCGCGTCGAACCGGGCCCGCCGGCTGATCAAGCCTTCGATGGCAACCCGCGCCAGCGCCCGGGCCCGCGACGTCATCGCGGTCTCGTCCGGTGCGCCGGAAATCGCCGCGTCAAGCGCCGCCACGATCGATTTCAACGCATCCTGCGGCGTATCGAACTGGAAATCCGGCTCCTCGGTGTCGTTGGCCGGTTCGCTTTCGCCGTCGACGGTCTGCAGGATGTAGGCGGCCAGCGTGAACGCCGCCACATAGGCCGAGGCCGACAGCAGCCGCTTGAAACGCTCCGCCTCCTCGCCCTGCAGCGGCGCGCCGGCGTTGCGTGACTGCAGGCTTTCGAGATCCGTCTGCCGGGCAAACATTTCCGCGACCGCCAGCGCCACGGAAATGCCGCGCCGGGTGCGGTAGAGAAGCGCGTGCTGCGGGATCGACAGCATCTGGTCATTGCCCCGCACCGACTGGATGGTCTTGCCAAGCTCGACCTCGCGCGTCCGCCGCATGCCGCCGGTCGAGACCGTGGAGACAAAGCGCCGGTTGGTGCCCGCAAGCGGCGTCGAGGACGTGCCGTCCTCTTTGATCAGCACCACGACGCGGGTCACCATCGATTGCGCCACCGCCTGGTGCCGGGAGATGTCTTCCTCGGAAATCGTCGTCAGCCCTGTTGTCTGGCTCATGATCTCATACCTCGCTTATGACCTGGTTGCCCGAGATGACATGCACGGTGAAGCCCGCAAAAATGCTCTCGGCTTCGCCCGAGGCGTAAAGCGCCTGGTAGGCGTCATGCGGAACAAGCGCATGTTTCTGGTAGGCGCTCACCCCCTGCCGCGTCGCTTCCAGGTCATCGGTCTCTATGTGGTACTCGTCGCGCGCCGGCTCGGAACTCCACAGCCCGCGCCTGGCCGGACGCTCGGTCTTGGAAAACACCTCCTGCATGGTCCAGGTCAGGAGCCAGGCATTCTCATCCTTGCGAACCTTCGACAGGATCGTCGAGATCCGGTCGCTGTTCTCCGTCACGCCCGCCGAATAGAACGGCCCGAGCACGAAGCGGCGCAATTGCTTGGGGTGCAGATGCTCGAAATCGGCGTCGAGGTTCTGGGCGATCGTCACCGGAGACAGCGAATAGGCGCCGTTCCGCTCAGTCGAGGCGTCGAAGGCGCGGGCGAATTCCGGATTGAGCAGCCCGCCGACAGGCAGCGGGATATCGATTTCCGGATTGAGTTTGCCGTCCTTGGTCACCAGCATCTTCGAGATCGATTCACTCGAATCCTCAATCGTCGCCATGTAGACCATCGGCAGCGTCTGGCTGCCGTCGAACACGCCCCAATGCACCACGTAGTAGGGCCGCCCGTTTTTCGGATTGACCGAAACCCGTATCGTCTCGGGCAGGATGAACGGTGCGAACACCGCATCCTTGCCGATCTCCTCGAGATAGAGCCGTTCGGCAATCTGTTCCTGCAGCGCTGCGGGGAATTCCTTGTGACGCAGGATGAAGTCGGCCATTTCCGCCTTCAGCGTCTCGACGTCAGGGATTGTCGCCAGCCGCTCCGCGGCGGTTGCGCGGTCGTTCTCCAGCGTCAGCACGTTCTGGAACATCGGAAAGCCGCTGTCCGCACGGCTGATACGAAAGCGCTCGATAAAGCCCAGCCGGTTTTCCCAGGCCGAGAAGGTCGCCTCCAGCCGGTCGACATAGGGGATGATCACCTGGCCAACCAGGCCATGGGCATAGAGCGGCGAATTGTCGTCGGCAAGATAGACGCGCAAGCCCTTCAACGCCGCGCGCATCGACCTGAAATAGGCTCCGGCGGCGCCGGTGTCAGCACGCATGGCCGGCCTCCGGTTTCATCACGGCGCGCTTAGGATTTCACGTAGTTGGCTGAATTGTGCTTTTCCAGAACCTCTGAAAAACGTCTGGCGAACGCGTCGTCGGCAAGCTTCTTGCGACGCTGGATGTCCTGCGTCGACAGCATGTTCTTCTCATGCATCTCCAGAAGATCGCCAATGTGCTTCTGCGCGGCAGCACCTATGCCCGCCATGGTCTCCTCCGCGGCGGTATCGACCCGGCTTCCCAGCGTGTTGATCTTGTGCGCCACATCCTGCTGCGCCGCGGTCTTCAAAGAATCCTCCAGCGCCTTGTAGAGCACGATGCGCTGTTCGGTATCGATGGTCAGCTTGTTGATCAGCGTGTTCTGCGCGGCAATCTGGTTGTTGAGCGAATCCACGAAGGTCTGGAACATCGAGGTATAGCGCTCCAGCGTCTGGCTTTCCGCCAGCAGTTCCTGCTCCTTGGCCTGCCGCTCATTGTATTCGGTGGCGAGCTTCGAGCGGTCGCTTTCAAGTTCCGTCCGGGTCTTCTGATCCGTCGACGCGGCGATCCGGTTTTCGATGTCCATCAGCAGCGGGTTGAGTTCCTCGATCCGCTGCTGCGTGGTTTCGAGATTGGCCATGGTGACCTTGCGGCGCTCGATCACCTTGATCAGGCTCGCCTCCGACGTCTTGTAGCGGCTGTCGAGAATGTCCTTCTGGTCCTTCAGGATGCCGGTGATGGTGTCGGACTTCTTCAGAAGTTCCTGCAGGTTACCCGACAGCGACATGTTCCTGACCCGGTCCGAGCGCATCCGTTGTGCACGCGCCTTGGAGAAGATCGCCACGAAGCTTTCCATGCCGGAAAAGCCCTTCATGCTTTCGAATTCGGAGCCGAACACGTTGGTGGCATCCTCGAGCCCTATAATCAGGTCGGCGATGTTGGTTTCCATCATCCGCTGCTGGCGCAGGACGTCCTGAATGCGGGCATTCTCGATATCGAACTGCGGATCGCCAAGCTCTGCGTCGGCCTCCGACAGCTTCTCGAGCACCACGCCCGACGCCTCGATCTTCGAGCGCATGTC
>JAHJUC010000716.1 GCA_018829385.1 Alphaproteobacteria bacterium | reverse complement strand
TTTCTCGCCGGCGGCATCGTCCAGAAGATCCTGCCGGCGCTCAATCAGCCACGGTTCCGCCAGGCGTTCGAGGACAAGGCGCCGCACACCGCCATCCTCAGGACGATCCCGACCTTCGTCATCACCCATCCGCTGGCCGCCCTGTCCGGTCTTGCGGCCTATGCCCGCACTCCGGTCCGTTTCGGTGTCGCGACCGAAGGCCGCCGCTGGAAAGCATAGGCAAACGGAATTCAACCCGCTATAGAGCCGCCATGAACAGCGCGGGGACACTCCTGCCTGATTGAGACGGCGGTCCTGGCGGAACGCCCGACAGGATGACAAGACGTGAAGCTTGGCAGGAACATCAAGCTGGATGTGCAATCGCTGACGATGGTGATCCGCCGGATCATCCGTGAGAATGGCCGCGATTACATCAAGACCTATATATTCGCGGCGATTTGCCTGGCCCTGGTCGCGGCATCCACTGCCTTCATGGCCTGGATCATGGAAGCCGTCATCGACGAGACGTTCGCCAAGCGAAACACCGACCTGATCTGGGTGATCTGCGGCTCGATCTTGGGCGCCTTCGTCATTCGCGGCGCCGCGTCCTACGGGCAGGCCGTGGCGCTGGCGCAGGTCGGAAACAACCTCGTCGCTCGCTATCAGCAGCGCCTGATCGACCATCTGATGCGTCTCGGGATGGGCTATTTCGGCGACACCCGTTCGGCCCAGATCGCAGCCCAGATCTCCCAGAATGTCGCCGGCATCCGCGACGTGATGAACCTGACGATCACCTCCTTTGCGCGCGACCTGCTGACCCTGATCGCGCTCGTGGTCGTCATGCTGACCAAGGACCCGGTGCTCAGCGCAATGGTGTTCATCGGCGCGCCGCCGGTGCTCATCGGCCTTCGCTACATTTCCAGGCGGCTCAGGAGCGCCACGCGCGAATCGGTCGACCTTAACAGCCGCGTGCTCAGCGCCATGCAGGAGACGGTGCAGGGCATCTCCATCGTCAAGGCCTTCACCATGGAAGAGCAGATCAGCGCCCGCACGTCCGAGCTGATCAAGGCTGCCGAGAGCCGTTCCAACCGCATTGCCCGCCTGACCGAGCGGACCGCGCCGCTGGTCGAAACCGTCGCCGGACTGGCGATATCCGGTATCATCGCCTATTCCGCCTACCGCTCGGTCTACGGCAACGAGCTGCCCGGCGCGTTCTTTTCCTTCGTCACCGCGATGCTGCTTGCCTACGACCCCGCCCGGCGGCTGGCGCGGCTGCAGGTCAATCTCGAGCGCGCCGTCGTCAATGCCCGGATGATCTACGAGATCCTCGACGAGGAACCGACCCAGGGCGACCGGCCCGATGCCGCAACCCTTGTGGTCAAGGGCGGCGAGATCGAATTCCGCGGCGTCGGCTTCGGCTACGGCCGCGGTGATATCGTGCTCGAGGATGTGAGCTTCGTTGCCGAGGCCGGAAGGACGACGGCGATTGTCGGGCCATCGGGCGCGGGCAAGTCGACGCTGATCTCGCTGGTGCCGCGGTTTCACGATCCCGCCTCCGGCCAAGTGCTGATCGACGGCACCGACATCGCCACCGTCACCAAGACATCCCTGCGCCACCAGATCGGCTATGTCTCCCAGCAGCCCTGGCTGTTCGAAGGCTCGATCCGCGACAATCTGCGCTACGCCCGGCCCGACGCCACCGACGCAGAGATCGAGGAGGCGGCACGACTGGCCAACGCGCACGAGTTCATTCTCGCCCAGCCGCAGGGCTATGACACCATGCTCGGCGAAAACGGCGTCAACCTGTCGGGCGGCCAGCGCCAGCGTATTTCGATTGCCCGCGCGCTAGTCCGCAATGCGCCGATCCTGCTGCTCGACGAGGCGACCTCGGCGCTCGACAACGAATCCGAGGCCGCGGTGCAAAAGGCGCTCGAGGGCGCCATGCAGAACCGCACAGTGCTGGTCATCGCCCACCGGCTTTCGACAATCGCCCGCGCTGACCGTATTGTCGTCATGCAGGCGGGCCGGGTGGTGGAGATCGGCAACCACGCCGACCTGAGCGCCAACAAGGACGGGCTCTATGCCCGCCTTCAGGCCTACAGCGAAACCGGC
>JAHJUC010000715.1 GCA_018829385.1 Alphaproteobacteria bacterium | reverse complement strand
GTTGACGAACTGGCCGAGCAGGTCGTCGTAGTTTGCGATCTTCGAGGTGTCGATCGGTGCCCAGAGCTCGGTGGACTGGCCCTTGAGCATGGCAACCTGCGACATCATCGAGACATCGGCCGGTGCGACGCCGGCCTTGGCGGCCTGCTCGAGCTGCACCAGCCAGGCTTCCCCGGTCGGTTCGGCGACCGATTCAACTGCAATGCCGGTGGCGGAAGTGAAGTCCGGAAAGATGTTGGAGTCGAACGAATCCTTGAAGTAGCCGCCATAGACTCCGACCTTCAGGGACCGGTCCTGGGCGCGCAGGATCGAGGGCATCGACAGGGCGCCGATGGCTGCCGCTGTGCCGCCGAGGACTGCCCGGCGGCTGATGGGGGTCTTGAGAATTTTCGTCATGGTCTTCTCCTTTGTTGACCGGTCAGTGACCGGTGTTCCCTTGCTGACATGCTTGAGGTTCTCTGCCTCAACGATCTGTAGTGCTTCCGGTACATGTGTGGTCTGTCGCCATCGCTTCAGCCGGTCCTGTCACGGCGGCTACTGGTCAACTTGTGCCTGCAATGGCCGGACTGAAGACCATCAGGCTGAGGATCTCGAACAGCACCTGGGCGCCGGCATGCGCCGTGTTCGTGGTGGCATCGTATTGCGGGGCAACTTCGACGACGTCGCCGCCGACAATGTTCATGCCCTTGAGACCGCGGATCAGTTCCAGTACCTCGCGCGTCGTCAGACCGCCGACTTCCGGCGTGCCGGTCCCGGGCGCAAAGGCCGGGTCAAGGCTGTCGATATCGAATGACAGATAGGTCGGACCGTCGCCGATAATCTCCTTGGCGCGCTGGATGATCGCAGGCATGCCCATGCCGGTAACTTCCTCGGCATGGATGACGGTCATGCCCGATTCATAGGAGAATTCCCAGAGATACTCGGCCGGTCCGCGGATGCCGATCTGGATCGTCCGGGTCGGGTCGAGCACGCCGTCGAGCACCGCGTTGCGGAACGGGCCGCCGTGGTGGAACTTGGTCATGTCGAAGGCGCCGCCGGTGTCGCAATGGGCGTCGATGTGGATCATGCCGACCGGGCGGTTCTTGCCGACAGCTTTCAAGATCGGGTGGGTGATCGAATGGTCGCCACCGACAGACAGGGGCAAAACGCCGGCATCGACGATCTGGTGCAGACGGCGCTCGATGTCCTCGTGGCAAAGCTCAAGCCGGTAACGGCTCTGGAAACTGACATCGCCGATATCGGCGACGCGCAGTTCGTGCACCGGAGCGCAATCGAGTACGTGATTATAGGGGCCGATGCGTTCGATGGTCCGCAACGCGCGCGGACCGAAGCGCGAGCCGTTGCGGTTGGTGACGCCGAGGTCCATCGGCATGCCGATCATCGCTACCTGCAGGTCGCCGAAATCCGGATTGTCGTTGTCGATCTCGACATGGGGTGCGGTGAGGAATGTGGGGATGCCGGAATAGGGCGCCAGCCGTGTGCCGCTCTCGGTGAAGATCTTGTCGGCTACGCGCCGGAACTGCGGATTGAACAGTTCTCCGCCATGGCTCTCGCCGTACTTGCCCCTCAACTCATCGAGCTTCGCCTTGTCCCAAGCCATGTAAACGCCATCCCAAGAAATGCGGTGCCGCGACAATCGGCACTGTCGTTGAATAAAATGTTGCAAAGCGGCCGGATGAAAGCAATTGATATTGTTAGCACCGTTTATGTGAAAAATTCTCACATCAGGATTGAGCCGATGAACCAGAGATTGCCGCCGCTGAACCCGCTGCGCGCGTTCGAGGCGACCGCTCGCAACCGTTCGCTGACCAAGGCGGCAAAGGAACTCTGCGTTACGCACGGCGCGATCAGCCACCAGATCAAGGCGCTGGAAACCTCGTTGAAGGTCAAGCTGTTCAACCGCACCGGGCAGAGGCTGACACTGACCGAGCATGGTGCCGACCTGTTACCCTCGGTGACATCCGCCTTCGCGGAAATCGCCGCCGCGACCGCGCGGATGACACGGCCGGCGAAGTCAGGCTCGCTGTCGATCACCTGCGTGTCGGCGCTTCTGTCGCTGTGGCTGATGCCACGGCTGGCAAGCTTCACCGCCCGCTACCCGGACATCAGGCTGACGCTGACTGCTGCCAATGATCCGTCGGCGATCCATTCGCCGGATGTCGACATAGCCATTCTCTATGGCGACGGCAGCTGGACCGACTGCTGGCTCAAGCTGTGGTCGCATCTCGACCTGTTTCCGATCGCCAGCCCGTCGCTGATCAACAACCGGCCGATCCGGACAGCGCGCGACTTGGCGGAGCACACCATTCTGCATGGCGACGATGGTCATGAGTGGCACATCTGGCTGACGGCCGCGGATGTGCACGGCATCTCCGGCGTGCAGCAGCATCATTTTTCCGATGCGCGCCTGGCGATCGAAGGCGCGTTGCTCGGCCACGGGATCGCGCTTGGCGACACCTTGACAGCGGCCAGCCTGTTGACCAAGGGACAGGTGATCGTGCCGTTCAAGCTCGCAGTGCCGGCGGTGGATGCCTTCTATGTCGCCTGCGGCAATGATGTGCGATCGACGCCAGCGGTCGATGCCTTCATCGACTGGCTGTTCTCCAGCATCGAGGAAGACGACGCCAGGGCAGAACCGATGATCGCCGCGCGCCGAACCATCCGCCGGGCGCAGCCGGCCCCTGGCGCGCCACAAGATGAAACCATACCGTCGAACTGACGGATCCAGGAAAGTCTCCCTCATGCCAAGTGCCCGTATCAACCCGCTTGTCGCCACCCTTTCCGCGCCGCCGATCCCCGAGGTTCAGGCCTGGAAGAAGGAGTATGACGGCGGTCTGGGTCCGCTGATCGACCTGTCGCAGGCGGTGCCGGGATATCCGCCTCATCCCGACATGTTGCGCTGGCTTGGCGAGGCCGCCGGTTCGGTGGCGATGGCCGGGTATGGAGATATCGAGGGCGAGCCGGACTTGCGTGCGGCCTATGCGGCCTGGGTCAGCGACATCTACGCGGCGGACATCGCTGCCGCGAACATTCATATCACGTCCGGCTGCAACCAGGCCTTCATGGCGGCAATGATGGCAATTGCCGGTCCCGGCGACACGGTGCTGCTGACCAACCCGTGCTATTTCAATCATGAGACCACGCTTCGCATGTCAGGCGTGCGGGTCGACTATGTCGATTGCGGTGCTTCGAACGGATTCCTGCCCGAGCCGGCCGCGGTCGAGGCGAGGATCAGCAAGGGTGTCCGCGCGCTGGCCGTGGTGACGCCGAACAATCCCACCGGGGCGACCTATCCGGACGGGTTGTTGCAGGAGTTGCTGGCGCTCTGCCAGGCGCACGGCATATGGCTGGTTGTCGACGAGACCTACCGCGATTTCCTGCCGCTTGATGCCGGCGCACCGCACGGGCTGTTTGCGCTGCCTGGCTGGCAGGACAACCTGATCGGGCTCTACAGCTTCTCCAAATCCTTCTGCATTCCCGGTCACCGCGTGGGGGCGGTAACGGCGGGACAAGCCGTGGTGAGCCAGATCGCCAAGGTGATGGACAATCTGCAGATCTGCGCTCCACGACCGCCGCAGACCGCGCTTGCCACGGCTATCCCCGCGCTGGCGGACTGGCGTCGGGCCAATGCGCTGGAAATCGCCGCGCGAACCGCTGCATTGTCCGAGGTCATGGCCGGGGCGCAGGGATGGGAAGTTGCGGCGCTCGGCGCCTATTTCGCCTTTGTCGAACACCCCTTCCTAACGCTGAGCAGTCACGATGCGGCCCACAGGCTGGCGCGTGAGGCCGGCGTGATCGCCATTCCCGGCGCCTTCTTCGGCAAAGGGCTGGAGCGCTACCTGCGCGTGGCGTTCGCCAACGCCGACGTGGCCACCATTCGTCAACTCGGATCGCGGTTTGCCGCTTGCTCGGACTGACGTGGCGTTTTGGAGACGTCCCGGACGTCGCCGACAGGTTCGCGACGGGTGTGCCGGCGGGGTCATTTGTTGAGGATCAGCTTGCCCTGGCGGGTGATGCGCAACCGATAAAGCGCGCCTTCGTGGGAGATTGTGATCTCGCGGCGGTCGCTAAACAGCGCGCTTGACGGTATCGCCTGGGTGATGGCACCGGTTTCG
>JAHJUC010000111.1 GCA_018829385.1 Alphaproteobacteria bacterium | reverse complement strand
TGACAACCGGGCGCGAGCAGACCGATGTCTCCGCCCGCCGCTGGCGCACTCGGGAGGGCAGCCATGACGGGTTCAGCGACCACAGCCATCGCCGGAACACGAACGCAGAGGCCGGGGATCTGGAAACGGAACCAGCGCGCATTGGCGCCCTGGCTTTTTCTGGCGCCGGGCATCGCGATGTTCGCGCTCTACGTCATCTACCCGATCATCGCCTCGATGTGGCTGAGCTTTTATGACTGGGACGGGCTCGGCGCCAAGACGTGGCTCGGGCTCGACAACTATGTCGAGCTGTTCGATGACGACGCCTTCTACACCTCGCTGTACAACAACATCATCTGGCTGGTTCTCTACATGCTGGCCGTGCCGGCGGGCCTTTTCGTGGCCCTGTTTCTCAACCAGACCGTCACCGGCATCCGCATCTACAAATCGCTGTTCTTCTTTCCCTTCGTCATCAGCCAGGTCGTGGTCGGGCTGATCTTCTCCTGGTTCTACGCGCCCAATTTCGGGCTGTTCTACAATCTGATCGAGTGGATGACCGGCACCGGCGTCGCTGTGCTCGCCGACGACCGCTACGTGACCTACGGCATCATTGCCGCGGGCCTCTGGCCGCAGATTGCCTATTGCATGATCCTGTACCTGACCGGCCTCAACAATGTCGCGCCCGACCAGATCGAAGCCGCGCGGCTTGATGGCGCCAAGGGCTGGAAGATGCTTTGGCACATCATCCTGCCGCAACTGAGGCCCGCAACCTTCATCGCCGTCGTGGTCACCGTCATCGGCGCGCTCCGCTCCTTCGACCTGGTATCTATCATGACCGACGGCGGCCCCTACGGATCGAGCCGGGTGCTGAGTTTCTACATGTTCGAGCAGGCGCTGTCGGAATACGGTTTCCGCATGGGCTATGGCGCGGCGATCGCGGTCATCCTGTTCGCCATCATGATGGTCTTCATTTCCGGATTCATCTGGAAGATGGTCCGCGACGAAAGGGGCCTGTGATGTTCCCCAAACCCATCGAACATTCGACAGTCGCGACGCAGGTCCTCTACAAGGTGGCCTTGCCGGTCGCCCTGATCCTGTGGCTGCTGCCGCTGCTCGGGGTGGCGATGACGTCGCTCAAGCCATCGAGCGATCTGGCGGCCGGGAACTATTTCGGGCTGCCGAGCCATATCGCGTTTTCGAATTATGCCGACGTGTTCACCAATTCGCCGATCGCCAAGTACATTCTCAACTCGTTCAAGGTGACGATCCCGACCGTCATCGGAGCGGTGGCGATTTCCTGCCTGTCGGGTTTCGCTCTGGCGGTCTACCGGTTCCGAATGAACCTGTTGATCTTCTTCCTGTTCGTGGCCGGCAATTTCGTGCCGTTCCAGATCCTGATGGTGCCGGTGCGGGACCTCACCGTCTCGACCGGGCTCTACAACACGATCACCGGGCTCGCGCTGTTCCACATCGCCTTCCAGTCGGGTTTCTGCACCCTGTTCATGCGCAACTTCATCAAGGGACTTCCGTTCGAACTGATCGAGTCGGCGCGCGTCGAAGGCGTCTCGGAATTCCGCATCTTCTGGTACATCGTGCTGCCACTGATGCGGCCGGCGATCGCAGCGCTTTCGGTGCTCGTCTTCACCTTCATCTGGAACGATTACTTCTGGGCCACGGTGCTGACCACCAGCGCCGAAACCCAACCGGTCACCGCCGGCCTCTATTCGCTCAACGGGCAATGGATCGCGCAGTGGCAGCTGGTCTCGGCCGGATCGATCATCGCGGCCATGCCGCCGGTGCTGATGTTCTTCCTGATGCAGAAACACTTCATCGCCGGCCTGACGCTTGGCGCGACAAAGGGATAAGATGACACGCCCTGACATGCCAGACTTTGCCGTCACCGATGTGATGCGGCTTGACGGGGGCGGCCGAACAGCCGCCTTCGCCAGCTTCAACAAGGGCGTGCCGTGCCTGATCCATTTCGGCCGGTCCCTGCCCGCGACGGACGACCTCGCATCGCTGGCGATCGCTACCATACCCAATGTCGGCGCCGGGCAGATCGATCCGTTCCTGCCGCTCACACTGTGCCCGCTGGCAATCACCGGCTGGCAAGGCCATCCCGGCATGATCCTGCAGACGGCGGATGGCCGGGATTACCTCGCAAATCCGCAGCTTGCCGAAACCGAAAGCGACGGCGCCGATGGCATCTGTTTCACGCTGCTCGACCGTGGCAAACCGGACGGTGTCAAGCTTGTCATCTCGGCCAGGCTCGATCCCGGCACAGGGATGCTTCAGCTCAGGCAGACCGTGACCATACCCGACGGCTGGAGCTGCAGCTGGCTTGCTGCGCCGGCCGTTCCGGCAGCGACCGGCATGGACCGGATCATCGATCATTCCGGCCGCTGGTGCGGCGAATTCCGGCGGCAGGAAACCCGGTTCAGAACCGGCGCGCACAGCCGCGAGAGCCGCGAGGGACGGACCGGACACGCGCATTTCCCCGGCGTGACGCTGGCGACCGGCACCACCGGGGAACATACGGGCGCCTGTCTTGCAGCCACCCTGGCCTGGAGCGGCGGTCATCGGATGCTGGCCGAGGAGCTGCCTGACGGACGGCGACAGCTGCAGTTCGGCGTGCTCGACGACGGCCTGGCGCGGGGCGAGATCGCCTCCCCCACCCTGCTGCTGGCCTGGTCGGATCATGGCTTCAACGGCGCATCACAGGCTTTTCATGCGCATCTTCGCGCCATCCAGGCGCCGGTCAACGCGCAGCGCAAGCGCGAGCCGCGTCCGATGCATTACAATTGCTGGGAAGCTGTCTATTTCCGTCATGATCTCGTTGAGCTCAAATCCATCGCCTCGCTGGCCGCCGAGCTTGGCGCCGAGCGCTTCGTGCTCGATGACGGCTGGTTCCGCGGCCGCAATAACGACACTTCAAGTCTGGGCGACTGGGAGATCGACCGGAGCAAGTTCCCCGATGGTCTCACACCGCTGATAGATCATGTCCACCGCGAGGGCATGCGCTTCGGCCTGTGGTTCGAGCCGGAGATGGTCAACCGGGACAGCGAGCTATTCCGGGCGCATCCCGACTATATGCTCGGACCGGACGACCAGCCGAGCGGGCGAAACCAGCATGTGCTCGACATGGCCAGACCCGAGGTGCGGTCGCATCTGTTCGCCCAGATCGACGCGATCCTGTCTTCGCATGACATCGACTATGTCAAATGGGACCACAACCGGCCGCTGACCGGCGGCGGGCCGGACCAGGCGCGCGGCTTCATGACGCTGCTCTCCGATCTGGTGCGCGCGCACCCGGACGTGGATTTCGAAAGCTGCTCCTCGGGCGGCGGACGGATCGATTTCGGCGTGCTGGAGCTCGCGAGCCGGGTCTGGCTGTCGGATTCCAACGACGCGCTGGAGCGGCTGAGGATGCAGCACGAGGCCAGCCGC